>JASHQG010000490.1 GCA_030037665.1 Acetobacteraceae bacterium | reverse complement strand
GCCTGCAGCACGCTCATTCCCTGATCAGAGTCGAAGCGGACGTTGATCACGCGCACGTATTCGTCTCGGCACCGCCGCGCTGGTCGCTGGCGCGGACTGCCAACGTGCTCAAAGGCTACACGCCACGCTGTTTGCGGGAACAATTTCCCGATCTAAGGCGCATCTACGGACCGGATTATTTGTGGACCCAGGCCTACCGCGTCGGAACGGCGGCTCGGACATCCGCAGAGGTCATCCATCACTGCATCAACGACTGCCAAGGCCGGTGAGCCCCCTCAGCGGCGCGCGTCATCCCAATCCCGTAAACGGGACGGGTATTCCGTGCGCTTCGTCACAGTCCGGTCTGCTGTCGCCCGCTCGTCATGGCGAGCCGTCCAGGCCGTACCGCTAACCGGTGCCTCGGGCTACCACGAGAGGACGGCTACCCGGCACCGCAATGTTTCGGCAGACAGAACATCACGCAGAGGGAACCCGTCCGTACGCATCTTCCAACCGCTCGATATCGTCTTCCGCCAGCAACGCGCCGAGCTGCACTTCGATGAATTCCAAGTCCACCGTTCCAGGATTGGCAATGCGATGGGTAGCCCCTAACGGGATGCGGGTCGTGCCCCCCACGTCCAGCATGAAACTTTCATGATCCCGTACGACCTGTGCCCGTCCTGCAACGACGATCCAATGCTCTTCGCGATGCCGATGACGCTGCAACGACAGCCGCTGCCCTGGCCGCACTGTGATACGCTTCACCACGTGGCCTGGCCCGACATCGATCACGAGCCACGTGCCCCAGGGGCGGGTGTCGCTCTGGCCGACGCCGTAGGATGGAATTGATTCCGCCATCGATCATCACTCCCGCGGATTGACCGCCAAATCACTATGGATCGCTGCGTCTCTCGAATCAAAACGATTTAGAACGTCCTGTCCAGGGTCCGTTCGCGCCGCCGCCGCGCAGGTCGGGTCGTGGGCCGCGACTATATCTTGCGCCCGTGGCGGATTCCCGGTGGCCTGCCCGCCAACATGGCTCACAATTCTTGCGGAGGTGCGAGGGCGGTGCTCGTGATCCAGGACCTTTGTTTGATGCCGGCGGCATAGGCGTTGACGGTGCGCCGCCGCGCACCATCCGAGCGGCACGATCGATAGGCTTCGCTGGGACGCATGGCGGGTTGGATGCGCGCCAGAATGTCTATCTCGGCATGGCGATAAGAGGCCACGGCGGCATCGCGCCATCCGGAAGCGGACAACGCGCGTCACACCGGACCCACGCCCACAATGTGCGGCAGCCTAATTGGCTATGCCGGAGTCTGGAGATTACGGAAAGACCAGCCTATTTGCCTTCCTGCCTGCTCACTACCGCTCACCGACAGCACCGACGCAGAAGCATCCGACGGCACGATAAGCTCCAACCCGAACCATTAAACTTTGCACCCAAGCAGAAAAAGCTGCACCGCCTGACGGACAATTCGACTACGCTCACCCACGTTGGGCCGTTGCGCAGCGTTGGCAAGCAGTCGCTCGCGGATGCCAGCTAGGACCAGTGAGGTGAATTGCTCGGTGGCGAGGGAGACATCGTCTATCTTCAGTGTTCCCTCTGAAGCCGCCTTGCGGAAATAGGACAATAACGGCTCCATGCCGCGTGGAGCACCGTGTTCGTCATAGTTGCTTCGGGTCAGCCCCGGGAAGCGTCGTGCCTCCGCGAGGAACAGCCGATATAGCGCGATCATGTCTGGACGCGTTCCGACATCCAGGAGATGCAGGCCTACCGCTTGCAAGACCTGCTCTGGACTCCTTGAGAGGAGTACGATTCCCCTCAACTCGGAAATCCATGTGTCGCGAATCCTGTCTACAATTGCAGTGAACAGGCCGGTCTTACTGCCGTAGTGAGCATACAGCGTCTTTTTAGCGATGCTCGCCTCACGGGCGATGTCGTCAAGGCTCGTTGCGAGATATCCATCAGCAAGAAAATGGCGCTGCGCAATATCGAGGAGGCGACGGCTACGTTCCTGGGCTTCTTCCCGGGTTGGGCGCCCACCCGAGCTCGCCTTTTGGGCCTGGTTGGTCTGCACCGCGGATCCTCTCTTGACAGAGCCTCACCTTTGGAAACCATACGGTGGCGTTTCCTGAGTGTGCCGCCCACCGAGGCCGAGGTCAATGGTCAATTTCTTCATCGAGCATCCGATCTTCGCCTCATCGATCGCCATCGTCATGGTTCTTGCCGGGCTCATCGCCTATGTCGCGCTGCCGGTGGCGCAATATCCCAATATTACCCCGCCGCAGGTCACCATCGCTGCCAGCTATACCGGCGCGGGCGCGCAGGTGGTGGCCGACACGGTGACGACGCCCATCGAGGAGCAGGTGAACGGCGTCGAAGGCATGGCCTACATTTCCTCGGTCAGCGCTAATGACGGTTCCTCGTCGATCAACGTCACGTTCGACGTCGGCTACCCCATCGACATCGGAGCCGTCGACGTACTTAACCGAGAATCCCAGGCCGCGGCGCAACTTCCGCAGGTGGTGCAGTTGGGTGGCGTTACCATCTCAAAGCAGAACCCAAACTTCATCATGGCGGTCAATATTTACTCGCCCGGCGGCTCGATCTCCCCGGTGACACTCAGCAACTACGCCTATCTCCAGCTTGTCGATCCTCTGGAGCGGTTGCCCGGCGTGAGTAGCGTCACGATCTTCGGCGAGCGGCGCTACGCAATCCGCGTCTGGCTTGATCCCCTGAAGATGGCGAAGCTTGGCATCACCACCACCGATGTTCAGAATGCCATCCTTGAGCAGAGCCAGCAGGTGGCAGCTGGCAAAATCGGCGAGGCACCGGCACCTGCGGGCACGCAATTCGAATACCAGATCAACACCAAGGGCGAGCTCACCAATCCGCAGCAATTTGGCGACATCGTGCTGCGGGCGGCGACGCGCAACGCCGCCGCACTCTATCTCCGCGACGTCGCGCGGACCGACCTCGGGGCGATGCAATACACTGAAAGCGCCACAGTCGACCAATATCCGTCGGTGATCATCGCCATCTTCGCAACCTCGACAGCGAACGCCCTCGCTCTTGACGCCGCGGTGCGCAACGAGATGGCGACGCTGGCGAGGCGATTCCCGAAAGACCTCGCCTGGGGGATCAACTACGACACCAACATGTTCGTGTCCGCCTCGATGAACGAGGTCACGAAGACGCTTGGCATCGCCCTCGTTCTCGTGATCGCCGTCGTCTATATCTTTCTGCAGAGCTGGCGAACCACAGTCATCCCAGGCATCGCTATACCCGTGGCGCTCATCGGCACCTTTGCCATCATGCTGGCGGTGGGGTTCTCGCTTAATACCGTCAGCATGCTCGGCATGGTGCTGGCGATCGGTCTCGTGGTGGATGACGCAATCGTTGTCGTCGAGAACGTGCAGCGCCAGCTCGAAGCCGGACTCGCACCGATGGCGGCGGCCAAAGCAGCTATGGCAGAGGTAACAGGGCCGATCGTCGCGACATCGGCGGTGCTGGGCGCAGTGTTCGTGCCGATCGCTTTTCTGCCCGGCATTACCGGGCGGCTCTACAACCAGTTCGCGCTCACTATCGCCATGTCGGTCGCAATCTCTGCCTTCAACTCGCTGACACTCTCACCGGCGCTCTGCGCCGTGCTGCTGAGGCGCGAGAAGCCGCCACGTTTCTTTCTGTTCCGGTACTTTAATACGGGCTTCGAGTGGGCACGGCGTGGTTATGCCGGGTCGGTGCCGCACCTGATCACCGGCCGATGGATCGCTCTTCTGCTGTTCGCGATCGCGCTCGGCGTCACATACTGGCTTTTTGAGACACTGCCCACCACATTCCTTCCGGCCGAGGACCGCGGCTATCTCTATGTCATCACGCGCCTGCCGCCTGGCGCTTCGCTCGAGCGGACCGAAGCGGTGATGGAGAACACGCGCAAGATCCTGCAGGCGACGCCGGGCGTCTCGAACGTCATAGGGGTCGCCGGACTTGACTTCGTCACGCGCGCGAGCGCCCCCAATGCCGGAGCACAATTCGTCATTCTGAAGCCCTGGGACGTTCGCGGCAGCAGCAACAGCGCGTCGCGCATCCTGGCCCGGCTACAACCAAAACTCGCGGCGATTCCCCAAGCGGTGGTGCTCGCGCTCAATCCGCCGGATATTCCTGGCATCGGGACCTTTGGCGGCTTCGATTTCGAGCTCGAGGACCGAGGCGGCCTGGGCAGCGCGGCGCTCGCCGATGCAACACAGCAACTCATCGCCGCGGCGCGGCAAGAGCCCGCGATCGATCCGCGCACCCTCATCACCAGCTTCAGCACCGGCACACCCGAATACAGCTTCGACATCGATCGCAACAAGGCGAAGCTTCTGGGCCTCAGTTTGAGCGACGTCTTTGATACCATGCAAGCTGAGCTGGGATCGCTCTACGTCAACAACGTGACACTCTTCGGCCACACCTTCCGGGTCGAGATCCAGGCGCGCGACAGCGCCCGCGCACAGGCGAGCGATCTTTCGGAGCTCTATGTACGCAATGCCAGCAACCAGATGGTGCCGCTGAGCGCGATCGGACGACTCGTACCTATGGTCGGGCCACAAGCGGTGACGCACTACAACCTCTACAACGCGGCAGAGATCACCGGCAATGCCGCGCCCGGCTATAGCTCAAGCCAGGCGATCGCGGCGATGGAAAGCGTCGCGCGAAAGCTGTCCGCTGATTTCGGCTATGAATGGACGGGGATCACCTATCAGGAGCTGAAGGCCGGCTCCGCGGCGAATAAGGTCTTCCTCCTCGCGCTGACCTTCGTGTTCCTCTTCCTCGCCGCGCAGTATGAGAGCTGGTCGATCCCCTTCATCATCATCCTGGCCGTTCCGTTGGCGCTGTTCGGCGCGTTGGGGCTACTGTGGCTCCGCGGCATGACGGTGGACGTGTTTGCGCAGATCGGCTTCGTGCTCCTGATCGGCCTCTCCGCGAAGAACGCAATCCTCATCGTTGAATTCGCCAAGCGTCGCCGTGAGGCCGGGCGGTCGATCGTTGAAGCGGCAACGGAGGCAGCGCGTCTCCGGCTCAGGCCGATCCTGATGACAGCGTTCGCCTTCATCTTTGGCGCCTTGCCGCTGATGTTCACATCGGGTGCCGGCGCCGCGAGCCGTGAATCCATCGGCACCACCGTGGTGGGCGGGATGCTGGCAGCGACGCTGCTGAGCCTCGGCTTCGTGCCCATCTTCTACGCCGTAATCGAGCGGCTGCGCGAGGTGGTGCTGCGACGTTTCGGCCGCCTCCGACGCGAACCGGACCACCCGTCCCTCGAGGGCTGAGATGAACATGCACTATCGAGCGCCCGGCATTTCCCCCTCCGGCGCGCAGGTCGGGGTGCCGGCACGCGCGGACGCCACTCTCCCGACCACAGGGGGCCGCGTTATGCGGTGGTGCTTGTGGTTCGCGGCGACCTTCGCGCTGGCGGCGCCGCTGACGCTGAACGTGCGCGGCAGCGCTGCGGCGCCGCCGCCGCTGGCACACGCGGCGATCCCGGTGCCTGTCGCTCCGGTCGTACAGCAAACCGTACCAGTCTATCTCGAGTACATCGGGACGACGACAGCGTATCGGCAGGTAACGCTCGAAGCACAGGTGACGGGCTATTTTATGAAGCCCGCCGTTCCCGACGGTGCCGACGTCAAGGAGGGCCAGCTTCTCTACGAGGTTGACCCCAGCACCTATCACGCGGCGCTCGACCAAGCGGCGGCGCAGGCGCAGCGCGACGCCGCAGCACTCGAATACGCGAAGGCCAATCGCCACCGCAATCTGCTGATGAGCAAGACCGGCGACACCTCGATCGATGCATTCCAGCTCGCAACGAGCACGCAGTACCAGGACCAGGCGGCGCTTGCCGCCGATCAGGCGGCGATCGAAATGGCGAAGATCAACCTCGACCACACCGTGATTCGCGCGCCGTTCGCCGGCCGGCTCAGCTACCGCCTGGTCGATCAGGGAGCGCTGATAAACCCGGGGACCCCGATCAACACGCTGGCCGAGCTCAATCCGATCTACGCCACCTTCAACCCGCCGGACGCCGACCTTCCGGAGATCGAGGCGGCACAGGCAAAGAGTCCAATCCCGGTCGAAGTCCTCACTGGCGAAGACAAACCGCGCCTTTATCGCGGCCAGCTGACCTTTCTCGACAATACGGTCGGGCCGACCACCGGCACCATCACCATGCGCGGGACCATTGCCAATCCCGACCGCACGCTGATGCCTGGCCAGTTCGTGCGTGTCCGGCTTCACATCGCCGACCGCCCCGGCACGTTGCTGGTGCCGCAGGCGGCGGTGGGTTCGAGCCAACTCGGCAAATATCTCTACGTTGTCGGCAAGGGCAACGCGATCGAACAGCGGTTTGTAACGCTGGGCTCCGTCTACGGCGAAATGGTCGCGGTCGCCAGCGGCGTGAACGAGGGCCAGCTTGTCGTGACCGGCAACCTGCTGAAGATCGCACCGGGAGCGGTGGTGGCGCCGGTGGCGTCACCGCAGCACGCGACCTCGCCTCCGAGCGGCAAATGAATAGAACGACCTCAGGCATCCGACGCCGGCGCCGGACGCTCAGTACCGCGGCCGGTGCGGCCGTGTTCGTCCTCGGCGGCTGCGCGGTAGGGCCCAACTTCGCGAGGCCGAAGCCCCCGCCCGTCAGTGGCTACACGCCACACCCTTTGCGAGCGGTCACCGTCGCCACTGATGTCCATGGCGGTGCGGCTCAGCGCTTCGTCCGCGGCATGGACATTCCTGGCGCGTGGTGGGAGCTCTTCCATTCATCGCCGCTCGACGCGTTGGTGCGTCACGCGCTCGAGGCCAATCCGACGCTCGCCGCAGCGCAGGCGACGTTGCGTGAGGCTGAGGCGCAACTGCGTGCCGGCGAAAGCGCTCTCTTTCCGACGCTAACCGCCAACGCCTCGACGTCACAGGAGCGGGTCTCAACCGCGCCCGAAGGCACGAACGTCGCATTTCCGGCCTTCACCCTCAACACCGCCTCGCTCAGCGTCTCCTATGTTTTCGACCTCTGGGGTGGCACGCGGCGCGGGATCGAAGCGCTCCGCGCCGAGCGACAATTTCAGCGCTTCGAGCTCGAGGCGAGCTATCTCACGATTTCCAGTAATGTAGTGACGGCGGCGATCAACGAAGCCGCACTTCGCGGCGAGATCGCGGCGACACAAGAGATCATTGGCATTGAAACCCAGGAGGTGGCAGGCCTCGAGCGCGAATTCAACATTGGCGCGGCCGCCGATACCGCGGTGCTGGCGCAGCGGGCAGCGCTCGCACAGGCACAAGCGCAGCTGCCGCCGTTGCAAAAGCAACTTGCCCAGCAACGCAACCAGCTGCGCGCCTTTCTCGGCGCTTTCCCCAGCGAGACATTGGGCACGCGGTTTGTCCTCAGCTCGCTCGAGCTGCCGCAGACGCTGCCGGTGAGCCTCCCGTCGCGCCTCGTCGAACAGCGTCCGGACATCCGCGCTTCAGAGGCGCTGCTCCACCAGGCGAGCGCCGAGATTGGCGTTGCCACGGCCAATATGCTGCCGCAGCTCACGTTGAGCGGCAGCTACGGCACCGAAGGGGTGGGTGGTCTCTTCGGCCCGGCGCTTGCAGTCTGGAGTGTCGGCCCAGGGCTGACGCAGCCGCTCTTCGAAGGCGGCAAGCTCTACGAACAGCGCCGCGCCGCGATCGAGGCCTATCGCGTCGCAGCAGCGCAATACCGCCAGACAGTCATTACTGCGTTCCAGAACGTCGCCGACGCGCTCCGCGCGCTCGAGACGGATGCCGAGACAGTGCGCGCCCAGGCCGGCGCGGAAGCGGCGGCGGCGCAGAGTCTCGACGCGTCGCGGCGGCAGTTCCATCTCGGCGCCATCAGCTACCTCTCGCTGCTCACCGCCGAGCAGACCTACCAGCAGGCGCGGCTCAGTCTTGTCGAGGCCCAGGCGACTCGCTTCTCCGATACCGCCGCCCTGTTCGAGGCGCTGGGCGGCGGTTGGTGGCATCGTGCAGACGTTGGCCAAGCGCCACGTTCCCGATACCCACCGATTTTCGACACTCTTGCGCGATAGGCGTATAACTTTGGATAGGTCGTGCGTTGACCTCTCTTTGTCGCCTGCTTTAGCGGGCGGCAATGTGTCACGTCCAATACCCACCGCCGCCCTGTCGCAACGGCAACCTGCGTGCGAATGAGCGCCCCTCACGGTGCGGCTGGCCGAATGCGCTGCGTACCGTGTTCCGCATCTGCGCCGCGTCATCTCACGGACAATTACCTCGAAGCAAAGCATTCCTCCTCAGCGAGCCGATTGCCCCAGGGACAGATGATCATCCAAATGACATGATGGTAATGATGTGGGCTGCAGGTACGGTTCGCGCACCCTTGCGCCGCATTCTGGTTGATATAACGTCTGTGACGGTCCCATCACGTTTTTGGGATCGATAGTCACGAATGAAAGCAAAGGGCAGGTCGGAGTGCAGCTTCGCCTGCCAGAGGAGATTGTTCGGATGAGCCGTCCTATCGTGTCGAAGCCTCTCGCGCGGCTTGCCGCCGGGGCCGCCTTGCTGTTGCTTGCCGTGCCTGCGCTCGCTGTTGCCGCCGACGACGGCGTCACTCCGACAGAGATCGTCATCGGCACCACCACCGACCTGTCTGGCGTCACCGCGGTGCAGGGCGTCAACAATTCTGACGCGATCCGGATGGTGTTCGACGACGTCAACAAGGCAGGAGGAATCAACGGCAGAAAAATTCACTACATCGTGGAGGATACGCAATACACCGTGCCTCGAGCCGTGCAGGCGATCAATAAGCTAGTCAACCTGGATCATGTGTTTTTCACGATTGCCGACGGCGGAACACCGATGAACGACGCCGAGATGCCGATGCAGTTCGCGAAGGGCGTGCCCAACGTGTTCCCGTTGACCGGCGCCCGCTCGATGTACGAACCCTACAACCGGCTGAAGTTCGGGCAATTTGCTTCGTACTACGACCAGATGCGCGCCGCAGTGAAGTATTTCGTGGAGCAACGCCACGTGAAGAAAATCTGTGCGCTATATCAGGATTCTGACTTCGGCAAAGATGTGTTCGCCGGCATCACGACGCAGGCCAAGGCGATGAACATGCCGGTCGTCGCCACGGCTACAGACCACCCCACCGACACGGATTTCACCGCGACGCTCGCCAAGCTGCGTGATGCAAACTGCGACTTCGTCGGAATGGGCACCATCGTGCGCGACACCGTCGATATCCTCTCGCAGGCAGAGAAAATGGGTTGGCACCCGGCCTTTGTCGGCCAGGTCGCCTCCTATGACACTGCGGTTGCGACAGCGCCGGGAGGCGTCGGTGACGGCTTCTATTCCATGACGCCTGCGCTCTACGCCTACCCTGACGATCCGCGGCCCGCCGTACAGAAGTTCGCCGCAGAATTCAAAAAGCGCTATGGCATCGATCCCAATTTCCTGGGTGAGACCGGCCTTACCGCGGCGAACCTGGTGGTGCAAGCGATGAAGAATGCAGGTCCCAACCTGACCAGGGATGGCTTCATCAAGGCCATGGAAGGCATTCACGACTATCACGACATTTTTGGTACAACGCTTAGCCTTGGTCCGCACCAGCACCACGCGGAAACCGCCGCGTACCTTGCAGTCGTGAAGAATGGACGCTGGGTACCGGTTACCACGAACCAGCTTGTGTATTGATCTTTGTTCCATGCCGGTCCGGCAGCGTGCCGGTCCGGCATGGCTTACGCCAGCAGCGATTGACAAGGCAAAATCGTCACGTCTAGGTTTGTTTCCAACGAAAAGATGCGGACTGGCCGGACCGGCTGACGCTTAAAGAGGACGAACGGCCAGCCGATGACCGAAGCGCTGCGGCTTCTTCAATTGATCATCAATGGCGCTGCGGGTGGCTGCATCTACGGCCTGATCGCGCTCGGCTTTGTGCTGATCTACAAGGCGACTGAGGTGATTAACTTCGCCCAGGGCGACATCATGATGCTGGGCGGGTTCTTCGCCTACAGCATTGTGACCTGGTTCGGTCTGGACTATTGGGCCGGTGCGGCGTTGGCCATCATCGTCACCGCGGTATTTGGCTATCTGCTCGATGTCATCGTCATCCGTCGCGTGATCGGCCAGCCACAGTTCGCCGTTGTCATGCTGACCCTGGGACTCGGTTTCATTTTCCGCGCCTTCGCTGGTATCACATGGGGTTACGATTCAGTTGCCTACGACACGCCGTTCACTAATCATACGCTCAAACTCGGCAGTTTCGTGCTAGGTTACGACAGCCTCTCTATCATCGGCGGCACCGTGCTTCTGTGCGCCGTCCTGTATCTGTTCTTTAGTCACACGCGTCTCGGCGTTGCAATGCAGGCGTCGTCGCAGAACCAGCTTGCCGCCTATTACATGGGAATACCTGTTCGCACGATCTTCTCTTTGATCTGGGCCATCAGCGCCGGTGTCTCCGCTGTCGCGGCCATTCTGCTCACGCCGGTTTCGATGGTCGATGTGAACATGGGCTTCCTCGGCATCAAGGCCTTCGCCGCCGCGGTGCTCGGCGGGTTCGGTTCGATTCCCGGCGCTCTGGTCGGCGGTGTGGTGATCGGCATCGCCGAGCAACTCGCTGGCTATTACCTGCCGGCCGGATTTCAGGACGTCACGGCGAACGTGGTTCTGCTGGCCACGTTGATCCTGATGCCGCATGGGCTGTTCTCGCAGCGTATCGTCAAGCGGGTGTAAAGGACCGGCCGCATGCGCACCCCGTTCAAGACTAACTACCGGCAGGACCTGACAATCTGGCGCCATTCGGGTGATCTGTTCTGGTATGGACTGCTACTCGCTGTGCTGCTGATGCTGCCCCGCATGCTCGGGGACTTTTATATCGGCGAGCTTGGTGCCGTGTTCATTTATGCCATCGGCGGCACGGGGCTCATGTTGCTGACCGGCTACACCGGGCTGGTGAACCTTGGCCATGCCGCCTTTCTCGGGATCGGCGCCTACACCAATGCCGTGCTGCTGACCGCAGGCTTTCCCTATTTGGTGACACTGCCCGCTTCCGCGCTGTTTGCGGCGATTGCGGGTGTCGTTATCGGTATTCCCACGTTGCGCATGAGCGGTCTCTATCTCGCCATCGCTACGCTGGCGTTCGGTCAGATTGTGGGTACCGTATTCCAGAAATGGGACTCGGTCACCGGAGGATTCAACGGCCTGGCGGTACCCACTCCGGAAGTCTTTGGCTTTCCGCTCCAGGGCAGTACAAGCGTCTATTACATCGCGCTGTTCCTGCTGATCGTGGTTCTGTGGATTGCCAACAACATTCTGCGCACACCGTTCGGCCGCGCGCTGGTCGCGATTCGCGACAGCGAGGTGTCTGCACGCAGCATGGGAATCAATGTCGCCGTCTACAAGACGATCGCCTTCGCGGTCGCCGCCGCGATGGCCGGTTTGGCTGGTGGGCTGTTCGCGCAATACGTGAACTTCCTCGCGCCAGACTCCTTCGACGTGCTGCTGTCAGTGCAGTTCCTCACCATCATCTTCGTGGGCGGCATCGGCTCGTTGCAAGGCGTGATCTATGGGGCGCTGTTCGTGCGCCTGCTGCCGCAGGGCATCGCCCTGATCCGCGACGACCTCCCAGGGCATATCGGGCATCTGCCGGGCTTAGAACCTTCGCTGTTCGGCCTGATACTGGTGCTGACTATCCTGTTTCAGCCCACCGGGATCAACGGTGGGTGGCTGCGAACCAAGGCTTGGTTCCAGCAGTTTCCGTTGCACCGCGCCAGCGGCTCCCGCCGCCAGCGCACGTACGCCAAATCGGAGCGCGTATGACGGCGCTGTTCAGAGCCGAGGATCTGGCCCTCAGCTTCGGTGGCATCCGGGCGGTCGATCAGGTGTCGTTCGACGTGCAGGACGGCGAGGTATTTGCCATCATCGGCCCAAATGGCGCCGGCAAGACCACGATCTTCAACATGATCAGCCGGCTGTACAACCCGACTGGTGGACGCATGGTCTTTCGCGACCGGGACATCACCGCGACCCCGCCACACCGAATCGCCAGCCTTGGCATTGCGCGCACATTCCAGAACATCGAGTTGTTCGGCAACGCGACCGTGCTGCAGAACCTGCTGATCGGCTGTCATTGCCACGTGCGTGCCTCGATCTGGTCGCAACTCGTGTTTGCGCCGTCCGCGCAGCGCGATGAACTGGCGCATCGCGAAAAGGCCGAGGACGTCATCGCCTTCCTCGGTCTGCAACGTTACCGCGATTCGCTGATATCCGGTTTGCCTTACGGCGTGCGCAAGGTGGTGGAACTCGGCCGCGCGCTCTGCACGGAACCGAAGCTGCTGCTGCTCGATGAACCGTCCTCTGGTCTCAATACGGAAGAGACCGAAGTGATGGGATTCTGGATTGAAGACATCAAGACGGATTTGGGCGTCACTGTCATCATGGTCGAACATGACATGAACCTGGTGCGCCAAGTTTCGGACCGGGTAATGGCTCTGAATTACGGCCGGGTGCTCGCACTTGGTACGTCCGCCGAAGTTCAGTCGCACCCCGAGGTGATACGCGCCTATATCGGCGGCGAAGCATCCGCATGACTGTCGAACCACTACTTTCCGTGACCGGCATCGAGACCTACTACGGCCCGATTCAGGCCATCCGCGGCGTCAGCCTCGAGGTGGCGGCAGGACAGATCGTCACCGTGCTTGGTGCCAATGGCGCGGGCAAGACCACGGTGCTGCGCACTATCTCCGGCGTGTTGAATCCTGCCAGCGGCCAGGTACGATTCCAGGGACGCGACATCGCCGGCTTGTCGCCCGACCGCGTCATGCGGCTTGGCATCTGCCACGTGCCGGAAGGCCGCGAGATCTTCCCGCTGCTCACCGTGCGGGAAAATCTGATGATGGGGGCGTTCGCCCGTCGCGACAGCGAGATCGGCCGCGACCTGCACATGTGTCATGGATATTTCCCCGTTCTGGCCGAACGCGCCTCGCAGCGCGCTGGGCTACTTTCCGGCGGCGAACAGCAGATGCTGGCAATCAGCCGCGCACTGATGGGCCGGCCGCGGCTCTTGCTGCTCGACGAACCGTCGCTCGGTCTGTCGCCGTTATTGATTTCACAGATTTTCGACATCATCCGCCGGATCAACCGCGAGCAGGGTGTGGCGATCCTGCTGGTGGAGCAGAATGCGAATATTGCGCTGAACACCGCCGATTACGGCCACATCCTGGAAGTCGGCCGGATCGTAATGCGTGGCACCTGCGCGGAATTACTGGAAAAAGAAGACATCAAGGAGTTCTATCTAGGACAGAAAACCGAAAGCGTGCGCGGCACGCATCGTTGGCGGCGCAAGAAGCTATGGCGATGAGCACGCTGCCCGACCTGCTGCGCCGCCGCATGGCGGCCGACGCTTCGCGAACTATCCTGCGCCGCAAGGATCGTGGCATCTGGAAGCCGATGGATTGGGGCGAACTCGGCACCCGTGTTTGCTCCCTCGTGCGCGCGATGCAGGTCGACGGTTTCGGTCGGGGCACAACGGGCGCCATACTCGCCGACACCCATCCGGAATGGCTCCAGGTCGACCTTGCTCTGCAATCCGCGGGCGGTGTGAGCGCCGGCTTGTCGCCGATCGCCGGCGTAGATGAGATTACCGTCCAATTGCGAGACAGCGGTGCACGCTTGCTGTTTGCCGAGAATGAAGAGCAATTGGACAAGGTGCTGAAGGCACGAACGGCTTGCCCGGCGCTCTGCCGCATTGTCATTTTCGACATGAAGGGGTTGCGCGGTCTGAACGATCCGATGTGCATCAGCTTCGCCGATTATGTGAGGAGTGGTGCGGACGCTCCTGACACATGGGATGCGACAATCAACGCGCTGGATCCCGATACACCGGCGGCGCTGATCTATCATCACGATCGTCCGGTTTACCTCAGCCACCGTACCCTTACCGCGACCATCGAAGCCGCCGTGCGCCTGTTCGCACCGAATGCAGCGGACGAGCGGCTGGTGGTGATGCCCCTCCCGCACATGAGCGAACGAGTGCTGGGTGCCTATTTGTCGCTACATACAGGCTGTATCAGCAATTTCGGCGAGAGCTCTGGCACGCTCGAAGAGAATCTGCGCGAGGTGAAGCCGACTCTGCTGATCGCTGCGCCATCGTTGTGGAAGCGGTTCCATGACCGTATAGAACTGGCAACCGGCGCCGCGACGCGGTTTCAGCGCGTGATGTGTCGCTTCGCTTTTGCAGCTGGCGCCAGGGCTTGTGTGAACCGAGCTGACGGGCGCCGTGCCATGCCTTGGAACGTCGCCGCCGCATGGCTGGCATGGCCGGTGCTGGCCAATGTCCGGCGCGACCTGGGACTGTCGCGCCTGCGGCTGGGGTTCATTGCCGGCGGCACGGCCACGCCGGACATTGTTCGCTGGTTCATGGCGCTTGGGATCGATCCGATCGAAGTGTACGGACCGCCTGAAAGTGGTGGCCTCGCAGCGGCGTCGGCGCCCGGTGCGATCCGTCCGGGCGATGTCGGTTACCCGATCACGCCCGACCTGCTGCGCGTTACGCCCGACGGCGAGATCGAGCTCAACAGCGCCGCCCTGCTCCAGCTCGACTCTGAACCGCAGTCCAACGGCACCTGGCGCAGAACCGGCGATGCCGGTGTGTTGAGTGATGGCCGGCTTACAGTGCTGGGCCGCGCCGCCGACACGATCAGGCTGCGCGACGGATCTGCGGTTCATCCCGAACCGATCGAACGTGCGCTCTGTCTGTCGCCCTATATCAGCGACGCATTGGTGGTTGGCGACGGGATGTCCTTCCCCGGCTGTCTGCTTCGCCTCGCACCCGACGCCGTCGAGGGGTGGGCCCACGCTAAGCGCGTACCGTTCTCCAGTTTCGCCGATCTGGCGAACGCTACGGAGCTTCGTGCGCTGCTTGTGACAGAGATCAACCGGGTCAACAAAGCTGCCGCGTCCGCCTCCCCGATCCGTGCTTTCCGCGCGATTGACCGGCCGTTGCAGGAAGGCGATCCGGAATTGACCCCACTCGGCGGCCTGCGCCGAGTGCCTGCCATGACAACGTTCCGCTCGCTGATCAATGTGATGTACGAAGAGGCTAGCACCCCGCCTGATCGTCAATTGGCGAGGTCGTCGTCTGATCCCAACGGCTCCGATGACTGACTGGAAGCGACGCCCAGAATTGCGGAGATCGCGATTCGCTGCTGGGTGGCCTTTGTTCGCGAGGAAGGCAGCAGCGATGGATCACATCGGGACATCGACAGCACCCTGACGGTTCCCTCCGCTCGTGCGATATGATCAAGTACCTCGATAGCATCCTGCCGCCCGGGCATCGCCCAATGTCCGCCTGGCAGTTGCCGCGCGATGTCTGCGCGGCGGTCTACCGCCATGTCCGCCGGTCGACCGCGGCACAGTTGCCTTGACGATCAGTTCTGACACAAGACAGAGCGCAAACTTCGGCCGGCCGCCAGCGGCCGGGGCAGCGGCCAGCATTGGCGGCGTGAATGCGTCGCTGTGGCGCGACAAACTCGCCGCCCGCGTTGCCGATGTGCGCATCCCGGCGTAGCAGCGTCGCGTGGGCGGCATCTCGGCTTCCGGCAAACGTCGGTTCGTGACGGCTCTGGCTCGCTCATCTCCAGTCGTACAATGTCTGGCCGACTGTCATGTGCATCTTGATCTGAACGTTGCCGGGTTGGCAGCCCTCCGCACAGGGGGAGGTCGCCTGCGACGATGCCGCGTCTTGGCCCACCGACTCGGGCTCTGGACGGCCGCAGGCCGCCAGGAACGACAGAATGGTTGCGGCAAGCATCAGGTTGCGGACCATGTCAGCCTCCTGCATCGACCGGCAGCTTCGCCCCTTCCGCGCCGGCAATCAAGGATTGTGCGCCCTCCAATGTGTCCGCCTGCAGGCCTGCAGAATCTGCTTGATAGGTACGTGATAGATCACACTGTACCCATCCGAGAAGTGCGACAATCGCCGTAAATGACTTGTGGCAACGACACCACAGACGATGGAGGATCTAACATAGCTCTTCGGACCTGAATTTCTGTTCGTCGCGATGAAGGAGACCGGCTATGGGCATTGAGGGAAAGGTTGTCGCGATTACGGGAGCCGGCAGCGGGATTGGCCGCGCGACCGCCCTGTTGCTTGCCGAGTGCGGCGCAACGGTTGTGTTGGGCGCCAGACGTGTGGACGCTTTGGCCACCGTCGCCGACAGCATTGTCGCCGCAGGAGGAAGAGCGACCTATAGGGTGACTGACGTCACGCGCCGGACCGACCTTGAGGCTCTCGTCGCGCTGGCGATCGAAAGCGGCGGAAAGCTGGACGTCATTGTGAACAACGCAGGCATCGGCCCGATCTCGCGCTTTGATGCGTTACGCGTCGAGGACTGGGACGCGATGATCGACGTTAATCTGCGCGGCACGCTGTACGGCATTGCTGCCGCTCTGCCGGTGTTCCAGCGGCAGGGGTGTGGCCACGTGATCAACGTAATCTCGACTGCCGGTCTCAAAATCCTGCCGACCATGGGGGTGTACGCCGCGACCAAGAACGCCGTGCGCACCATCACCGAGGCTCTCCGACAGGAGGCGGGACCGCACCTGCGGGTCACCGAAGTTTCGCCGGGCATCATAGCAACCGAGTTCACCAACTCAGTGACCGATCCCTCCGTAAAGGAGACCATCGAAACGCGCACCGCCCCTATCGCCATCCCACCGGAAGCGATCGCACGCGGCATCGCCTATGCCATCGAACAGCCAGACGATGTCGACGTCGGCAGCATCGTCATTCGGCCGACGGCACAGGATTGATCCGCTCCGAATGGTATGTTGTGAGCGCACCACGAATGCTTCTTCCCCGCTAGCTGTTACTGTAAGAGGTAGCCGTGGCGGCAAGCCGGCCTTGGGGGATGATGTGGGTCTGCCTCGACAGAGCGAGCGTTGTGCGCTTCATCAGCCGGCGCTCGTTCGGATCGAACCGATCGCGCCGGTGCAGCAGGAATCCGTTGTCCCACATCACCACGTCGCCAACCTGCCAGCGGTGCCGGTAGACAAATTGCGGCTGCGTGCAAAATTCCGTCAACTCACTGAGCACGGCCTGACCCTCTTCGGTCGACATCCCCAGGATGCCCACCGTCGTGGTCGGATCGAAGTAGACGCTGGACCGCCCGGTCATCGGATTGCGTTGCACCAGATCGTGGATCACGTCCGGTGTCTTGGCGCGCATCTCGGGTGTGATTGCCCGGTCTTCCGCCCCGTAACCAGCGAGCCGCTTGCTGTAGCTGAAGATTCCTTGACGACCGTCGATGCGCGACCGGAGCCGCAGAGGAAGCGCCTCGTAAGCCCGCTCGAGGTTGGCCCACAGCGTGTCGCCGCCGGCTGCGGGAATCTCCGCGGCATAGAGCAGGCAGCCGGTCGCCGGCTGCGTCACGTAAGACTGGTCGGAGTGCCACTGCAGTTCGCCGTCGCCCAGGCCGCCGATGGCTTGTCCGACGTTGTTGCGGAGATTGGAAATGATGCCGACATCCGGCACCACAGACGAAGCCCAATCGGTGCGGACCACCCGCTCAAGCTCTCCGAAGTTGCTGCTGAATGCGCATAATTCCGCTTCCGAGAGCGCCTGGCGTCGGAACACCAGAATACCCCGGTTAGCCCAATATGACGTGATGGCATCCACGGTCTCTTGCGAGGGCGGTTCCCAAAGCGGTACTCCGATGATTTCCAGCGCGAAGCTATTGCGCATGTCGCGTGCACCGATGCTCATGGACGCTCCTCTGTCATTCCGCCGTTCCGTCACAACCGACAACCAGCCGTGCCCCGCGGCGGGTGGCGGGGTCAAGATGTCCTGGCGCGTTCATCCGGTAGCCTTTGCCGAGACTGAAGCGGCAGATAGTCCAGAAAGCGGTTCCTGGCGGCCGCGGGTTCGATGCCCGCTTGATCGCCTCCCCTCACTGCACGTCGCACGCGGCTATCCGACGCGGCACCGCAGCGGTCACACGAGCTGATACACGTTTCGATAAGGCATCAGATCGGAAAGCATCACTTGCTGCCGCGGTCAGCCCGCTTGGTCCCGGATCCAACCGATCGGGGAAATGATCGCATCACCTGATGCGGCCCCGACCAGTTGAACAACCTGTCGCGGAAATGATGGTGCCAGGGGAGGAATCGAACCACCGACACAGCGATTTTCAGTCGCATGCTCGACCAACTGGGCTGCCTGGGCGTCCCTGGGTACTCATCAGAGGCCGCAGGCCGTACAGGATACGGCCCCTCCGATCAAACTGCGGCGGCGGCCCCTCGTCGCGGTCCGACGGTCGGCCTGGAATGCGGTACTGACGGGTCAGCCAGCGCCCGAGATGTAAGCGTTGCGCTGGCGCCACGCTTACGGTCAAAGTCCGGGTCGATCCCGTAATGCTGGTCGTTGCCGAGCATCGTGGTACGATGCCCATCGGCGATGAGCTTCATGATGACCTCCATTGCCTGGCAGAATTGACGGTGATGGGGAGCGTCGGCGTGGATGGCCGGCGCCACAAGCGGCAGCGTTGGCCTTACCTTAGGCGGTCGCGGCTGAGGCACCGTCGCCAGGGTCAGTCTCTTCAGCCTCTTCGTGACCACTGGTTGGCTCCTCGAGTCCGCTCACCTCGTCGTCAATGTCGTCGATCTCGTCAGCAACGCTCCAGGCTTTCTGTGTGTCCGCGCCGTATTCCCGTTGCTCTTACTCGGTGAGCGCGAAGTAGCTGTCATCGTAGATGAACCGTTCTTCCCTGAACCGCTCGATGAACGCTATTCGTGTGGCCTTTCCGGTCCGGCGCGACAGAACGGCGTTGGCGGACGCGACGCACTCCATTTCGGCTTATGAGAGGGAGGACAGACAGTCCTGGGTCGCCATGTTGGCAAAAATAGGCATCAGCGCCGATGCGGATCGTCCCCGGACCCCACACCAAGTTCCCGTTTTGCACGACCACGCCAGCGATCGCGTCCCGCGCGCCGTAGGTTGTGCTGACACCGGTGCCGCCGGTGCGGACTTCGCCGTTGCCACCAGACACCGCCAGGACGAACAGGCCGAGCAACGTGGTGTTGTCGATGTCCGCCTGATCAAGCACCTCATGCAGCGCATTGGTCTGCACATCGCTGATCATGCGCAGACCATCGTTGGTCACGCGGGCAGCGCGCATTCGATGGCTTCAGTCTCATTCTGGGCCACGTGACTTTGCCAGTCCAAGACACCGGATTACTTGATCCTTCATCAAACGGCGACTCCCAGGTCAGAAAATGTGTGGTAGGGTTGTCGCAAGCCCACCGGCCAACGGTATCATCGAGGAATGTGACTTTGGTCCGCTCGTCCGTGAAGTAGCAAACCCAAAAGTCGTACTCCGAGTATTGCGCAAAGCGCCCGAAGTGGCCGGACAGCAATCGATAGAAGCATCTGGTGAACCGGCGGTGCAAGTACAGCTCTCCGATGAATCGTAGCAGATGGTCACGGAGTTTAGCTTTGTCCTCCGCGCGATACCACGGCGTGTCGGTGAACGCGTCTGCTTCCGGGTGCGGCAAGGCTGACTGCGCGGGTGATGGCTGTCGGGATCATTGGCCCCTCCCCTACTCGACCTCAGGTTCAGTTACCTCGGGTTCCTCCCTTCCTCGACCTCCGCGATGCCTGCTCGTCCCGAGAATTGGATGACGACACCGAAGGATCCCTCAAAAGTGCTTACGGCCTCCTGCTCCTTCTTGGTTGGCTCTCCATCCTGTTGTACCGCGAGGTCTTCGCCCAGCTGCGTGTGCTGGGTGCGCCGTTCGACGAGGTCCACCTCGCGTTCGAATGGTTCACGGGTGCAGGTTTCATAATCGGCAAGCAGGCTCTCTGCGGGCTCCTGCCGCTCCTCCTGACCGGCCTGTTCGGCTTCGAGTTTCGCAAGCGTACTTTCCAGGCGGCAGATCATCCCGAGCGGGGTTAGTTCGTCAAGGACGGGAATTGCCTGTTGGATGGCTCGGGGTGGCACGAAGTCAGCGCGGATCGCCTTGGACACGATGCACAGGCCGGCTGGGGCCACAAGGAATCCGAACTGCAGGGGCACGGCTTAGCCAAGTGCGATGAGTCCGGCGCGCCATCCCAGTCTGCCGAAATTGGATAGACCTACGCGTTCTCATCCGTGCGATATGGGCGCGCCGACGACACGTTCGTTGTCAGACCACTCGGTGGTGGGGATGAAGGGAGACCTACGAGAATGAGGGTTTTGGAAAGATTATGTTCAACAGAACCGAGGTCGCCCCCGTTATCGAGCCACTCGACTACAGTGCGTCACGGACAGCAAGTCGCTACCAACCCGTCGAAATTGCCTACCTAGACAAAGACCGGCAATGTCCGGATGCGGACATCGCTTCAGGGCCCAGCGGGAACAGAAGTTAATGTGAGATTGCCCTGTCGGTCACGCGAGCTGTCTCCGCCCTTGCGACCGATCGCGGGAATTCGCGTTCTTCGGATCACAAGTCGGCGCTCAGGCATTCTACGAGTGCCGGTCTGAACAGCAGCCACAGGCAGTGGGCGTATGTGCCAGGCCCTGCGGGCGTCATCCTCTGCCAGGTTACGAAGGAGCGAGCCATGCGCGATGATGAGCGGGATGAGAGCGTTGAGGATGAGCAGCATTCTGACAGCCCCAGCCACGCGAGCATACAGCTGGCGGGAACCACGCTGCTCACAGCCGTAGACCCGCAATCCGCTGTGCCAACTGAGACGGCAGGGACGCAACAACCTGCGCCGGCTACAGGTGTCGACACAGGTCGGCCTAACATCATTCTCGTCTTGATGGACAATCTCGGCTACGGGGAACTTGGCGTTTACGGTGGCGGGATCTTGCGCGGTGCCCCCACCCCTCGCATCGACACGCTGGCTGCCGAGGGGACGCGTCTGCTGAATTTCAATGTCGAGGCTCAGTGCACGCCGAGCCGTGCCGCCCTGTTAACCGGGCGGTATGCCATCCGCACTGGCAACGGTTCCGTACCCATTTTCACGCCACGATACGGGCTGGTGCAGTGGGAATACACGCTGGCAGAAATGCTGTCCGACGTCGGGTACGCCACGGGCATTTTCGGCAAGTGGCATCTGGGCCATACGGATGGCCGCTATCCGACGGATCAGGGGTTCGATGAATGGTACGGCATTCCCAATTCCACCGATGAGGCTTTCTGGCCGGACCATCCGACGTATAGACCCGGGTCGGATCCCGCGGCGGGGCCCGAGTACGTGATGGAGAGCACCAAGGGCGAGGCACCCAGGAAGCTAAAAATCTACGACCTTCCCCAGCGGCGCATCATGGACCGCGAGCTTACCGGCAAAGCAAAGGACTTCATCTCACGACAGGCCAAGGCAGGGAAGCCGTTCTTTGCTTACGTCCCCTACACGATGCCCCATTATCCGGTAGCGCCGGCGCCAGAATTCGACGGTAAGACTGGCAACGGCTATTGGGCCGACGCGCTCACTCAAATGGATGCCTATACGGGGCAGTTGTTAGACACCGTCGAGCAGCTCGGCATGAAGGACAATACGATCTTCATCTTCACGTCCGACAACGGCCCCGAGATGTTGGAACCCTGGAACGGCTGGGGTGGCCCATGGAGTGGAACCTACTTCACCGGCCTTGAAGCCTCCTTGCGCGTCCCCTTTATCATCGCATGGCCGGGTAAGATTCCAGCCGGGCGCGTGAGCAACGAGATTGTTCACGAGATGGACTTATTCACAACAGTTGCCGCCATCGTTCGTGGCAAGGTGCCGACCGATCGCATCATTGATGGCGTTGACCAGAGCCCGTTTTTTCTTGGCGAACAGGAGAAGTCCAATCGGGACGGTTTTGTCGTTTACGTCGGCGAGGACATCTTTGGAGTGAAATGGCAAAACTGGAAGATGATGACCAAGAAACTTGCGACCAGAGTCGGTCAGATCGAGCAATGGAATGTTCCGAGATTTTTTAATCTCTACCTTGACCCAAAGGAAGCGCACGCCCTTAGCTATGAGGGTGAGTACACGTGGGTACGCTGGCCGGTAGCCAAGATCCTAGTCGACCACATGGCGTCGCTGGCGAAGTATCCGCCAATCCAACCAGGTGCGCCGGATCCCTATCGACCTCCCGCAGCACAGTCCGTCGGACAGTCTGGACCCGTGTCAACCATGACAGGCCCAGATTAGGGAAATAGCGCAGCGGGGCAGTTATGTTGCTGGCGTTACGGAGGGCCAAGGCAGCCAGTGTCCGACGGCCCACTGCTTTCACAGCCGCGACCCGGATACGGAGCGTCATCCGTTTGAGTTGCGTCGCATTCGGTGCGGCCTTGCTCGCTTCACGATACGCGCTCGCGGATGAAAATGGCGTCAGTTCCTGGCTCCCAGGAAGCTTCAGCAGCCTTTCCGCGGCTCCATTAGATTCCGGCTGGTCAATCGCTACGACCTATTTTCATACTTCCGTTTGGGGGAACGGTGAGCTTGCGACGGCACGGGAGATTTCTATCGGCAGGTTTAGCCGTACCCTCAACGTGTCCTTGAGCGCAAACCTCAATTCTCAGGCCAATCTTGGGTTCATTACTCCGACTTATGCCTTTGCCACACCGGTCCTTGGTGGCCAATTGGCCCTGAGCGTTACTGCCCTCTGGGGCGGCAACAGCACTGATATTTCAGGGGCGCTGGCTGCGTCCTTAGGGCGGCTCAGCGGGACTCGGTCGGCCAGCACCGGCGACTCAGTTACGGGCGTCGGCGATCTGTACCCGATGGCTGCGCTACGTTGGAACGATGGCGTCCACAATTTCATGACTTACCTGCAGTTGACGGCTCCAACCGGCGCCTATGAATTGACCCGTCTGTCGAATCTCAGCGTCAACCATTGGGCCGTGGACACCGGGGCGGGGTACACGTACCTCGATACAAGGACCGGCCATGAGTTCTCCGCGGTAGCCGGTTTCACCTACAACATGATCAATCCTGATACCGATTACCGCAACGGCGTTGATTTTCATCTCGACTGGGGCGCTTCGCAGTTTCTGTCGGAGCATTGGCACGTCGGCGTGGTCGGATATGTGTACGAGCAACTCACCCCCGATAGCGGGCAGGCTCCTGCGCTTGGCTCATTCAAGTCGGGTGTTATAGGACTTGGGCCCCAGGTCGGATATGTCACATCGATTGCCGGCCATCAGGTGTACTTCAATCTCAAGGGCTACGGCGAGTTCGATGCTGTGAACCGGCCTTCAGGTTGGAACCTGTGGCTCACAGTCGTTACCCAGTTCTGAAGGAATGGCGGTCGGCCGCCGCAGGACACAACAGAGGGAGTCAGCAGCGATTGGCTCAAGACGGTCAATGCTAATCACCATCTCCGACCTAGAGCGGTCTCACTCGGAAGTTCACCCCGCGGCCGACTCCTGCTTTTCCATGTTCGACCGACACGGATTATCTATTGGCCGACCGATGTGGGTCGCACCGCGTCGACCGGATCGCGTGTCATGACTGTCATCAGATCTGTTACGCAGCCTCCAACTGGACCGCATCACGCTCCATGCGGCACCCGGACTGGATTACATGCGCTCTTGTCAGCAGTTGATCGGCACGCGCGCGGAGGGCGGTCCTTGCTTGGCGATCACAATGCTCACGCCAGCATGGCGGTAGCATGCAGCGTAGGTCTTCTGCCGCGCTGTGCAGGCTTTGCCGAAAATGGATAGCTGAATGCCGGGCGCTGCAGGCAGTCTTGGCACAACGTCTGCGTCATCCAACTGGTTCCCAGCCGGCACGGAGGCATACCAATAGAAACCCGGGCTCCTACGGGCCTAATCTCCGCATTTGGCGAATTGGAGGATTTCGAGGCTGCCATCGATGCGGTAGGCTCTGTCGGCCTGCTCGTCACCGGACGCGGCCGTTTTCGTGCGAAGTTGACGCAGCTCTCGCTTGACCGCCTTCGTCTGATCGGGACGGACGAGAGACTGGCGCGGGTCGCGTTGGTCAGGGTACCCCCTCAAGGCGTGCTTGTCTCGCTGGCGCTCGACGGCGGAACCTTGCCGATTTGGGGTGGTATCGAAGCCCGTTTGGGCGAGATCATCACGATAGGCCCTGGCCAAAAGACCCATGCAAGAATGGTCGGCCCGTGCCGCTGGGGCATAATATTGGCATCCGCAAGGGACCTATTTGAGTACGGTGCGGCGATGCGCGACGGGCACTTTCATGTACCTTCAGGAATCGCGCGATGGCACCCGCCCGCCTTGGCCGAAAGACAACTGCGCCAGCTGTATCAGACAGCGATGCGAATGGCCGATGTCCGTTCGGATGTGCTCGCCGATGCCGTAGCCGCGCACGGCCTTGAGCAACAATTGTTCCATGCCATGATCAACTGCATGATCGAGGGCACCGCTGAGGAAGAGGATGTAACGAGCCGCCGGCGTCGCGATCTCGTTGTGTGTTTCGAAGAACGAATCCAGACCGACCGGTCCCAGCGCGTGGCGGACATCTGCGCGACGCTTGGTACTTCGATGCGATTATTGCGAAAGTGCACTCATCAGCACCTGAATGTCGCTCCGGGGCGCTATTTGCGTCTGCGTCGCTTGCAAGACGTGCGGCAGGCGTTGCGCTCCGCCGATCCCCATTCCACAACCGTGTTACAAGTTGCCAGCCAGCATGGCTTCCATAATCTTGGCCGGTTAGTGCGCGAGTATCGAGCTGTCTACGGCGAATTGCCTTCGGCAACATTGCGGCGTCCCTGGATGTCGCACATCTAGCGGGCCGGATGCGGTAGCTGGGGGTGCGGCACGAAAATCCGTCTAGGTGGACCGGCACCAGAACGGTTCCCAAGGCCCCGGTCATATTCTCGTGACCGGATTGACGGAAATGATGCCCCGGCAATAAGTTCGTTATCATGGCGTTTAGGGGCGCCACATGCCATCAAGTGAGGTCGGCAACTTCACCGATCCCGACGAATTCGCGGCGGCGATCCCGGCAAATGTAGAACTGATCGTAACCAGCTGCGGCTCATTCGCTGGCAAGGTGACACGGGTACGCCTGCATCGGCTGAACCTGCAGCGGGCATATCATAACCTCCCCGGGCTGCGGCATTCCGCGAACAACCCCGGGTGCGCAGTCGTCGGGTTTCGCACCGGCAGTGGTCCGGATTTTGTGCGCAACGGACGCGAAATCAACCCGTCAGAAATTGTGCGAGCTGCAGAGAGCGAGGAATATTACCATCGTGCATCAGGCCAAATATCCATGGCCAGCATGTGGCTGCCGGTCGAAGAGCTAGTGGCCACCGGGGCGACAATGGCAGCATGCGATCTGGGCCAACCGAAAGCTGGGATGCATGTAACGCCAGCGCCGGCGGCACTTGCAAGGCTCCGACGGCTGCACGCAGCGGCCGAGCAATTAGCCGAGGACGCTCCCGAGATCGTCGGGAATCCAAACGCGGCACATGGCCTCGAGCAGACGTTGATCGAGGCCATGATCGCTTGCCTCGGTCCACAGGAGAGTACGCTGGATTCGGCCGCGCGCGGGCAGCATGCTCTCATCATGCGCCGATTCCACAGGGTACTCGCCGAGCATGCCGATCAGCCGCTCTACATCCCAGAAATATGCAATGCGATCAGAATTTCTGAACGTACACTAAGGGTTTGCTGTCAGGAATATCTGGGAATGGGGCCGAATCGCTACTTGCTTATGCGCCGCATGGATATGGCCCGTCGCGCATTGCGCAACAGTACGACGAGCTGCACAACGGTTGCTGATATCGCGACGCAATATGGTTTCTGGCACCTTGGCCGTTTCGCGGTCGAGTACCGCGCATGGTTCGGCGAATCGCCGTCTGCAACGCTTCGTCAATAGGGCGCTCACGAGCTTTGTCACGACAAACAGGGCGGCGGGCGGCCTGAATGCCGATCAGAGTAAGGACGTGAGCGACCGCCCGATCCGCGCGATGCTTATCGAGCCTCCATCGAGGTCATCCACCGCGCTATCTGACCGTACGTCAGCAGAGTGCTGACGCCAGCTCGTGATCAGGGATGCTCTTGCGCTGATGGTTTGGTCATCCCTCACAACCGTTCGACCCTCAACGCCAACCCGACGCGGTGCGAGGTAACGACGGACGCGATGGCAGTCCAAGGAAGTTCAGCGACTGAATGTTGATTGGACTGAAGCTCGCGCTGATGAAGTCGGCCAGGAAGGAAAATCGATCCAATCGCACCTCAGCGGCGCCCATGCTCGCAAAGCTAGGAAGGCAAAGGTAATCGCAAATCCAGACGACACTTGGGTGGCCAGCCTGCCAGCGAGGGAAGACAGTAGATCATAATTGAGCATCGCGTTGATCGACGGCAGCCACAGATGAGGCGCGAGATTGAAGGTCTATCCGCGCTGGCCAATGGGTTGTGCGACTGCGGTTGATGGTCGCTGCGCATTCGCGCCGGCCGATAGACCAATCATGAGAGCAACGATCGGCAAATTTGTCCGACCCACTGACATCTTCCTCATTGTCAAGGCGACTCCCGCGAAATCTCTCCCGCCGAATCGTTCAGCGGTCGTACTGAGTCGGCTTTCAGGTCCTGCACCGCTGCCCGATACATAGCCGATTCATGTTCTGCCTGTCCCCGCCACGACATCTGTAGGGGTTGGGCCAGAGCCGAGTTGGCCATAACCCGGTGGCAACTTGGCCCAAGAATAACCTGCTCTTCCTAGTCCATAACCGACGGTGAACAAGGCCTGCATATAGCGCGTGTCGAAGGGCGTCTTGAGCTTTTCACGGAAGGATGCTGGTATGTAGGCCAAATTGAAGTCGATATCGTCTCTGACCGCAGTGACGTAGATCCGATACAGGTCACCCACGCCCTGCGTCTGGATCAGTGACGAAATGGCGCGACCGGCGATACTGAACATGCTCCGTTTGGTTTCTTGCCATTGTGGGTCCAGGCGAGCGTTTCGGATAACATAAAGATGACGGACCCTGACGATGTTCCTGCGGCGCATTTCAACCGCGCTCTGAAGGGACGGCGGATAGACAAAAACCTGGGCGCTGGCCCCTCCGTCCACGTGCATTTCCTGATACTTGCGGCCATTGACCTCTACATCGATCATCTCTGGGGGAAAAGCACCCGGGATGGCAGCCGACGCGATGAGAATCTGATGAACGAGGTGAAGGACCCCCGGACGATTGCTGGCCGCGAGTTTCGTAACGTTCCAGATTACCGGACGTCCCTCATCGAGGTTGGTGGTCCCAATGAGCAAAAGCCGCCCCTTTCGATATTCAGCGGCGATGTTATCCAGCATCGATTGGGTGACGTACCGCTCGATCGTTTTGCGTAGCGGGGCATTGGAGTTGAGGGCGTCCTCGGTCAACACAGCCAGCAGGCCTCTGGCGGTCAGAACGTTTTGCGCGGACGTCTGAGTATAGACCGCTCGCAGTCGTGCGTCATAGTCCGGTCCGAGAAATGCAAACGGGGCCGTCAGTGCCCCGGTACTAACCCCCGTCGTCAGCTTGAATTGAGGTCGTGACCCCTGGTTGGTCCAACCAACAAGGAGGCCGGCTCCGAACGCTCCATCCTCTCCGCCGCCCGAGACCGCGAGATAGTTCGCTGGCGGAAGCGGGCCAGTATTGCCAGACTGGCGCCAAGCCGCCAGTTCTCGGAAATAGGAGGCCTTTGCCTCAGCCAAGAGGGCTGGCGATGCCTGATCGCCCCAGTACCGAATATCACGCAGGCCCAGGACGGTAACGTCCGCTTCGTCTTGCGGCGGAACTGCTCGCAAGCGCGGCAACGCTGAACACCCCGCCGCGAGGGCGCAAATTGCGACATTGCTTGCGATAAACCGGCGGCGGCCGATGGCCATGCGGCACCTCATGATGTGTATCTCCCCGACCTCGTCCAGCCGAACCGCGGCCAGCGCATCGGCATCAGCCCGCTGGCCTACGGTCCATCAATCCACTGCGCCAGCCAATCTTCTGACGATTGGCTCATCGGCCATGCAGCGTTTGCCACTTGCACAACGTCGCGCGCATATCATCGTGGGGTCGGCTGATGCACTGACGCTGCTGCCAACACCAAGTGCACACCTCGCTGCGGTACGCGGCATCCTCAAACGGCGTGTAGTGCCAATCCGGTAATGGCCCGGTGGCGGCAACGCCGGCAAGCCAAGGGCTTATTCGACTTGTGTCACACCACGCCGATGTCATTTCTGCATGCACCGCCCAAACGCGAGGAATGCAACACTGTGCCCGACGGCCGCCAGGCTCATCTGTCCGGTGTGCTGCGTGGTCGTCAGGGTCCAACTCAGGCCGTCCTGCACGCCTTCGAACACACTCAAGTCCGCCGCACGAGTCATTCGGTCGATCCGCGTCGCGAGAGGCTGTCCGTTGGGCCGTCTACCGGTGATCTCGTGCGAATTCGGGTCGACAACAATCAGCTCCGGCACATTCATGCTGGCGGCCGTCTCGCGCTGACATTCGCTACCGGGTGAGCACGACGCAAGATCCACGACAGCACAGATTAGGGCGCCACTGTTATCCACGGATGAAGCACCGGCCCGACACGGAAGAATAGCGAGAAGCGTCATGAATACAACTGAGGAATGTTTCATCGTAATTATCCGATAGTGTAGCCACGCCCGCGGAGACACGCGGACAGGGCCCGGTTGTACGCACTAGCTCCCTGCGCAGCCTGATACTGCTGTTGCGCTTGCTGATTATGGCGCCGAAAACCGCCAATGAGCGCACCAGTCGCGGCACCAATTGCCGCTCCCTTGCCGGCGTTACCGCCGATCGCACCGCCCATTGCACCGACGGCAGCACCGCGTGCCGCGCCACCCAACGGACCGGGCCCATATGGTGGCTGCGGGTAGCCTGCCGCCCGGGCGGGGTCGTAAGCACTCTGTCGAACTGCCCATTGGTGGCACTCGTAGCGATCCTTGTCCTGCTGCGCGGTGCTCTGCCCTTTGGCCGGGTAGACCACCAACCCTTGTGCCTGGCCGACCGTTAATGGAGCGGCCGCCGTGACTGTCGCAGTGACAGCTATCATGAGAATTCGCATGCCTTCCCCTCCCTCGCGCTTGGACGTCCAACACTCATCTCAATCAACCAGACCTGATCGGCTGACCGGCGTGCGATATCGGCTCAGCAGCGTGACCGAACACGTCGGCAGACTCTAAGATCCGACCGCCAACTTTAGCCGCCCTTTCGCCACTTACTTGGCCATAGTCGGACAGGTCGTAAGCGACAGGCTCGCGCGGAGTCGGGCGTTGGCTTTGATGACCGCCACAAGGTCGGGTTCGTGCGTTCCTTATTGCATGACAGTGCCGTTTCCGCTGCAAGCATCAGTTCAGTCCGGCGTCACTACGACCCGTGTCCAGCTCAGGTCCGGATTAAACCTGGTCATCACCGAGGCGATATCGGCAGTGCGTTGGCCCAGATCCTTCTGAAAGACAATGCCATCCTGGTTCACCACGAAAGTCATAATGCCGGAGGCGCCAAAGTTTGCCGGCCAAGCGACCAGCGCGAACCCGTCGGTCATTCGTCCGGCCACCATGTAACTTTTTGCGCCTCCAGGGGCGGCGGCTCCCTGGTGTTGCAAGATCCGGAAATAGTAGCCCTGATACGCCACCGGCCGACCCGCCACGACCTGTGCCGGGTAACCTTCCTGTACCGCCTGTCCAATGAGGGGAGCGAGCGGGCTTTCCGACTCACCCGCCCGAGCAGGCCAGTAGAGCCCATCGTGATGATCCGGCGTACTCAACAGTCGCTCTGCGTATTCCTTGTTGAGTGCAAAAAAGGCACGTTGTGCAGCGACATACGTCAGTGCCACACTAATTGCGGCGAGTTCGTTGTTACCAATCCGGCGGTCGATGAGCTCCTGCACACCGATGTGCGAATCAAACCGCCAGCCGGCCTTCGATCGAACAAGCGGAATGGGCAGTGGCCAGTTGTCGACGCCGACCTGCAGAACCATTTCGGCAGCACCCTCGGCTACAAGTTCATGCCCCTCCGCATAGGCAGCAAGGAACCTCCGGCGCGCAGCTGCATC
>JASHQG010000489.1 GCA_030037665.1 Acetobacteraceae bacterium | reverse complement strand
ACCAGTGATGAAAGCCCTAAGTTTCTACCGGGAGGAGGTGCGACCGTAACGGTCCTGCGCGTAAGCACCCAGTCTACCCAGCGTAGATTTTGCCGACGCCGGTCGTGCAAGGTTGTCCCGCTGGAGCCTCCTTCGGCGGATCCAGAAGCACGGCCGCTTCTCGGAAGTGGGGGGTTGTCGCGCGTCGAGCGGTGACGGCAGCGGGTCGCGGAAGTGAACGCCACGCTGCCGGCCGGACGTGGCGACACTGCACTTGCTGCGCAACGACACCGGATCTCGCCGAGCCTACTGTAGAATTGATGGTCGGCAGAGAAGGCAGCACCAGTGGCGACACCGACAACAGGGGTGCTGAACTTCTTGCCGTTGAGAGTGTTCGACAGGGGCGCGACGACGGATCCAGCGGTGCTGGCGCCACGTGTCTGCGACTGTCGCATGCAACCGTGGCCGATGAGTGTGAAGCTGGTGCACGAGACATAGCTCTGTCGAACGGCGTCCGCGTCTCTGTGGACGCGGGTGTAATCGAGCCGTGCGGCCGGATTCCGCCCAGAGTGGCGGCAAGGTGACCGCGCCGGCTACCGGCGGGATCGATCCAAATCGGTCTTCGAACAAGGGGCTGGGATTACATCCATCGCGCCAGCACCGGTTGGCGGTAGAGCGGGATCGGGAGCGACAGCCGCGCGACGTTGTTGGCGCTGCCTTTCGGTGAGCGGCGTGCGCCGCCGACGGTCAGCGCCCACGCCGTGTCGGTTTCTGGCTCGTCGCGTTGCTTCCCGCGCTCACTGTCCGACACCGATGCCGGCGCCCAAGACGTGGTGTGCCGACCGTGGCGCCATGGACCCGCGTGCACGCTCTGCCAATGCTGTGATATTGTCCGGGCGGGACGGCGGTCCGAAGAGCATGTGGTTGCGCGACTCGTTCATGTAGCATGACGCGCGACGCAGTGGCCACCGGGTCAAGCTGGCAGGGCAGGGAGGTTGTCATGGTGCAGCGTTTGAACGACGCGGAGCGGGCGGGGCTGGCCTCGGTGCTTCCGGCCTGGCAGGTCGTGCAGGGCCGCGACGCGATTCGCCGCGAGTTGCGTTTCCGCGACTTCAGCGAGGCCTGGGGCTTCATGTCCCGCGTGGCCCTGCTTGCGGAGCAACACAACCACCATCCGGACTGGTCGAACGTGTGGAATACGGTGCGTGTCGAGCTGTCCACCCATGACGCCGGCGGCCTCACGGAAAAGGACGTGGCCCTGGCGCGAGCGATCGACGCGCTGCTCGCGTGAGCGAGCCGAGTTTTCCGGAGCGCGCGCTGGCAATTCGTCGCGCCACGGCGCGTCTCTGCCGCCAGTTGGACTGGGCGCCGCTGCATGAGGTGCCGCTGCCCAACGGCCGTCGCGCCGACATTCTGGCGCTGCGGTCCGACGGCAGGTTCGTTTGCATCGAAGTGAAGTCGGGACCGCGCGATTTTCTCGCCGATCTGAAATGGCCGGATTATCGGGAATTCGCCGATGCGTTGTTCTTTGCGGTGGACACTGATTTTCCTCACGCGCTACTGCCCGAGGACACGGGGCTGATCGTCACTGCGGGCACTGAGGCGGAACTGCTGCGCGACGCTCCGGTTCGTCTGGTGCCGGCGGTGCGGCGGAGGGCACTGCTGCACCGGTTTGCGGTGCTGGCGGCGGGGCGGCTGGCGACACTGGAAGACCCGAGCGGCGCGGCAGATCTGCGTGCGGTGCTGCGGGTGGAATGAGCTCACGACGACGTGGGAGAGGTCGCGGTGCGCGGCATCGCGTGTGACGGGAGACCAGAAGGACCGACCACGCGTTCCGACGCTTAGACGGAGTGCGGCGCGCCCCAATCTCTCCCTAACCTCGCCCGCGTGAAGGCAGGGCAAGATGAACTCAGTACCGTGTCGGAATCCGCACCGGCATCGACGTGATGCCGCGAATGACGTTGGAATAGTAGCGCTTCGGCTCATCCATCACTTCGATCACCGGGAAGCGCTTCATGATCTCCTCCCACAGGATCGTCAATTGCATCTCCGCCAGCCGGTTGCCGACGCATCGATGAATCCCGAACCCGAAAGACAGATGCTGTCGAGGCCGCGCGCGGTCGATGATAAATTCATCCGCGCGGTCGACGCCCTCCTGGTCGCGGTTTCCGGAGATGTACCACATCGCGACCTTGTCGCCCTTGCGGATGGTCCTGCCGCTGAGTTCGAAATCCTCCACCGCCGTCCGCCGCATGTGGATAACCGGGGTCTGCCAGCGGATGATCTCGGGCACCAGGCTGGTCACCAGCGCCGGGTTCTCACGCAGTTTCTGATATTCGCCTGGATGTTTGTTCAACGCCCACAGGCCGCCGGAGATCGAGTTGCGCGTCGTATCGTTGCCCCCGACGATCAGCAGGATCAGGTTGCCGAGGAATTCCTGGGGCCGCGATGGCAGATCCCGCGTCGCCTCGCCATGGGCGAGCATGGAAATCAGGTCGGGCTTGGGCGGCTGGCTCGCGCGTTCGTGCCAGAGCGCGGTGAAATAGGCGAGCGCCTTCTGCAGTACTGCATCACGCTTCTCTTCGGAGTCGATTTCGGTCCCCGCGCGCGTGTTAACCGACGCAACATTTGACCAGTAGGTCAGGGTCCGGCGCTGCTCGAAGGGAAAATCGAATAGTGTGGCGAGCATTTGCGTGGTCAGTTCGATCGACACGCGATCGACCCAGTCGAACGTCTCGCCGATCGGCAGGCTGTCGAGGATGCGGCCGGCGCGCTCGCGGATCGTACCCGACAGCTTTTGCAGATTTCCCGGCGCTACGATCGGCGACACGACCTTGCGTTGCTCATCGTGCTTCGGTGGATCCATCGAGATGAAGCTGGGCCGGCGGGAATCGATCGGCACATCGCGGATGACAATGCCTCCCAGCATCGCGTCCGAGGAGAACACCTTGTGGTTGGTGTCCACCGCCATGATGTCGCGGTATTTGGTGACGGACCAGAACGAGCCGTAAATGCCGTCGCGCGTGTAGTGTACCGGATCATCACGGCGCAAGCGTGCGAAGAACGGCTCCCATGTGTCGTCCTGGTAGAGGAACGGGTTGCTGACGTCGATCTCGTCGAGCGGTACGGACCAGGCGTCGCGGTGGGCGTCGCTCTTCGGGTCGAAATGGACCGGCGCGTTCATGGCGGCCTCCCTGATCGGCGTTCTGCGAGCGGGCGATCTACCCAAGGGTAGGCGACGGCGACTCGCAAGTAAACCTCGTCCCCGTCTCGTGTGGGAGAGGTGGCCGAGCGAGGCGAGACGGATGAGGGACAAGACGCTCAATGCGGTGGCTCGTCCGTCGGGGGCGCGGCAACGGTCTTATCAGTGGACCTTCACCTTCAGCTCGGAAATCCCGTGGATGAAGCTCGAATAGATCCGCCTCGGCTCGTCGATGACCTCGATCACCAGCCTCCGCTGCAGAATCTCCTGCCACAAAATCGTCAGCTGCAGCTCCGCTGAACGATTACCCACACAGCGGTGAATGCCAAACCCGAACGACAGTGTGCTGGCTGGTCTCCACCTGCATGATGTCGCGATACTTGCGGTGCACCGGGTCTTCCCGGCGCAAGCGCGCAAAATACGGAGGCCAAATGTCGTTTTGAAAAAGGTCTGGATCGCTGACGTCGATCGCGTGTCGTGGCAACGACGCTGCGTGGCCCTCAGCATCGTGCAGCGCACTCATGGGGGTTCAGGTCCACGCGTGCTGC
>JASHQG010000488.1 GCA_030037665.1 Acetobacteraceae bacterium | reverse complement strand
TTGAATGTACGGCAAGGATACATTCACGATCGTCGTGTCGAGCCCTTGCATAACGCACGCGCAGATGATCACCGCGGTGATCAGGCCGCGAAAGGCGACGTCCGGGTCGGCCGCCAGCGCTCCGGCCGGAGCCTGGGCAGGCGGTTCCGCAGGGCCGGCCTTTCGACCGCTGTCGAGCGGCGGCGTTTTCATCGGCGGCTCCATCCGGGAACAACCACGTTCCCGTGTTTCGAGGAGATCCGTTGTCCGCGACGCGGCGATGAAACCAGACGGGTCCGCGTTTGGAAACCTCAGCGACCGTTCGCTTGCCGTAGCGGGAGGCCATCGGCTGCACGGTCTTGGCGCTGAGTTGCGCCATCGGCGGCACGAAAAACATCACGCGGCGGGCAGCGGCCAAACCTGCGCCGGTCGGATCGCGAGCAGCGGCGATTTGGGTGCGTGCTTCCGCAGCCTGGCAAATGCCTTCACGACGAGAAAGCAGGTAGGCGCCGGCGCGACGCACAGCGTCGCGCCGGTGTGGGAATAGGGCAGGTGGCAGCCGCGGGACCAAGCGGCCGGACGCCGCCACGCAGCGGTGCGGCAAGCGGGCCGACAACCTGGACTGCGCCGGTTTCGCTGCCGGTCATCGTCTACGGCCATCATGGGCGATCTTGCACCGCGACCTGGTGCTCGCCGAAGCGATTGCGCCCGAGGATGTGCGATCCGCTCAGCGCCGCCGCTGGGCAATTTCCCAACGTCGGCGCATGATCCGGCGCTCTGCAACCAACCCGGGAGGACAACATGCTCCGCATTCACGGCTCTGCTCGGTCACGTGGTCTTCGGACGCTGTGGTTGGTGGGCGAGCTCGGCATTCCGTACGAGCATGACGATCTGCTGCCGCGCTCGCCGGGGACGCGCACGCCGGAATACCTGGCGCTGAATCCGAACGCGCGGGTGCCGACGATCGAGGATGACGGGTTCGTGTTGTACGAATCGATGGCGATCAACTTCTACCTCGCCAAGAAGTACAAGAGCTCGCTCTATCCGTCCGATCCGCACAACGAAGCACTCGCCTGGCAGTGGAGCTTCTGGGAGACCGATCGGCTCGACCGGCAACAGACGACTTACGCCAACCACACGACGGGGCTGCCCGAGGCTCAGCGCAAGCCCGAGCTCGCTGCGGCGGCGTGGGCCGAGATCGAGCCGGCGATGGATGTGCTGGAGGGCACGCTGAAAAAGAACCGGTGGTTGGCAGGCAATGACTTCAGCCTCGCGGATCTCAACGTCGCCGCCGCGATGTATCGCTCGCTCACCTTCGATCTGGGCCGCTGGCCGGCGGCCCGCGAGTGGCTGCACCGCTGCTGGGAGCGGCCGGCCGCGAAGCGCGCGCGGGCAATGCGGGAATAAAGCTCCGTTACGCACCATCCGGCCCTGACGCAGCGAGGTCACCGTCCACGAAAAAGGCCCGGGGCTGATGGCCCCGGGCCTTCTTCCGTCTCCGCTGCAGAGGCGGTTAGCTGCGCCTGTTTCCCATCAGCTGCAAGAGCAGCATGAACAGGTTGATGAAGTTCAGGTAGAGGCTCAGCGCGTCATAGACCGAACGCTTCGCTGCCAGCGCCGTGCCCTCGGCATAGGCGTACTGAATGTAGGTCGCCTTGATCCGCTGGGTGTCGTAGGCGGTGAGCCCGGTGAACACCACGACGCCGATGATGCTGATGGCGAACTGCAGGCCGTCGCTGCGCAGGAAGATGTTCACCACCGACGCGATGATGATGCCGAACAGACCCATGAGCAGGAAACTGCCCATGCGGCTCAGGTCGGTGCGGGTGGTGTAGCCCCAGATGCTCATCGCCGCGAAGGTCCCTGCGGTGATGAAGAACACCCGCACGATCGACTCAGCGGTATAGATCAGGAAGATGTTGGTCAGGCTGGCGCCCATCGTCGCGCAGAACAGCCAGAACAATGTCTGCGCCGCGGTCACGGACAGCTTGTTCACGCCGATGCTCAGCACCAGCACGAATGCAAGCGGCGCGAAAATCGAAATCATCGCCAGCGCTGATGGATGCCGCGCCATGGTGCCGAACGGCGTTTCCACCAGCGGATAGAAGGCATTGATCAGGCCGGTGTGTGCGATCAGGTAGGCGACGACGCCGGTCAGCAGCAGACCGGACGCCATCCAATTGTACACCCGGAGCATGTAGGCGCGCAGGCCGGCGTCCAGCACGGCAGCCGACGTGGCGGCGGATGCGCTGTTATAGGTCCGGTATTCGGGACTAAAGGCCATTGGCTTCCTCTGTATCTCTCAGGCGTTATGCCCGCAGGCACGCTCACATTATGGATACCGGCCCGGGCTGTTCAAGTGCGAAACGGTAGGGCGGTCCATGAGTGACCGCTTCTTCATTCATTGCGCAGCAACGGGGCCGCCTTCGCCCGCAGCGCCGCCGCAGTGCCTGCATAGCCCAGAACCAGCATCATGGCGAGAGCTCCCAATAGCGTCTCCGCCAGGGTGCCCGGCAGGAAAACCCACTCGGCGTGCATGATGTAGCGGACCACCGCAAAGCTGGCCGCGGTGCCTGCCAGCGCGGCAAGCGCTCCGGCAGCGATTCCGAGAATGCCAAACTCGACCAGCCAGGCGGCGCGGATCTGCCTGCGCGTGGCGCCGAGCGTCTTCAGAATGACCGCCTCGGCCGTGCGCCGCCTCTGTCCCGACGCCACCGCGCCGACCAGCACCAGCGCTCCGACCAGCAGGGCCAGCGACCCGGTCACGATCAGGGCCGAGGCCACCTGGCCGAGCAACGCCGCGACCGCTGCCAACACGTCCGCGACCAGGACGCCGGTCACGTTCGGGAGAGCGTCGGTCACCGCTCGCAGCAGCGCCCCTTCCTCCGGTGCCGCCACCCGCACCGTGGCAATGTGGCTATGCGGCGCGTGCTGCAACAGGCCGGGGCTGGCCACCATGGCGAAGTTCAGCCCGAGCGACTGCCAGGCGATGTTGCGCAGGCTCGCGACCCTCAGGTCGATGTCGCGCCCCAAGACGTTCACCCGGATGATGCTGCCGATCCCGACGCCCCAGCCGCGTGCCAGGCCGGCGTCGAACGAGACGAGCGGCGGGCCGTCATAGTCAGCGGGCCACCATTTGCCGGCGACAATTTTCGTTCCGGCGGGTGGCGTCGCCGCATACGTCAGTCCGCGATCGCCGCGTAGTGCCCAGCGCGTATTGGGCGTCGCCCTGACCTCGTCCGCCGGCACGCCGTTGACCGCGACGATCCGCGCGCGCAGCGACGGCACCTGCTCGAGATCCCGCACACCCGGCGTGGCACGCACGATCTCTTCAAAGCGACGAAGCTGAGAGTCCTGGATATCAACAAAGAAAAAGCTCGGCGCGCCTGCC
>JASHQG010000487.1 GCA_030037665.1 Acetobacteraceae bacterium | reverse complement strand
CAGACACTGGGTGGCTTTGTCCATGCCACCACGCTGGAAGGTACGGCGCAGGTGATCGCGCGCGGGCCGGTCGCGTCGCAGCAGGTGATCGCCGTCATGTCAGGCGACGGGGGCGGCTTCTTCAACACCAACGCAGCGCATCCGTTCGAGAACCCGACCGCGTTGTCGGGCATCGTCGAGATGCTGCTGATCTTCCTGATCGGCGTGGCACTGACCAACACCTTCGGCCGCATGATCGGTGATGAGCGTCAGGGCTGGGCGTTGTTCGCTGTCATGGCGGTGATGTTCCTGGCGGGCGCAGCGGCGATTTATACGTGCGAGGCAACGCACAACAATGCCTTCGCCCGGTTCCACGTACAGGCAAGCGGCAATATGGAAGGCAAGGAGGTGCGCTTCGGCGTTGGCCAGTCCTCGGTCTTCGCGACGGTCAGCACCGCGTCGTCCGATGGTGCGGTGGACGCGATGCATGATAGCTACATGCCGTTGTCGGGGCTGATCATGCTGTCGAACATGATGGTGGACGAGGTGATCGTTGGAGGTCCCGGTTCCGGGTTGTTCGGCATGCTGCTGTTCGCCATCGTCGCCGTCTTCGTGGCGGGGCTGATGATCGGTCGAACGCCGGAATATCTGGGCAAGAAACTTGAAGGCAACGAGATCAAGATGACCATGCTGGTTCTTCTGACAGTCCCGGCGTTCATCCTGGTGCTGACAGCTGTGGCCGCAGTGGTGCCTGCCGGCCTGGCAGGGCTGACCAATGCCGGCCCGCATGGGTTCTCCGAGCTGCTGTATGCCTACACCTCGGGCGCGGCAACGAATGGCAGCGCGTTTGCAGGACTGAACGCCAACTCGCCATTCTTCAACCTGACGCTGGCACTGGCGATGTTCGCCGGGCGATTCCTGGTTTTTGTGCCGGTGCTGTGCATTGCCGGGATGCTGTCGGCGAAGCGCACCATCCCAGCCGGTGCTGGCACGCTGCCGACGCACGGGCCCCAGTTCGTCGGGCTGCTGATCGGGACGGTGGTGATTGTCGGCGGGTTGACCTTCTTCCCCGCTCTGGCTCTGGGACCGGTGGCAGAGCATTTCGCGATGCAGCACGGGGTGACGTACTAGCGGCCGTTCTGGCAATCCAGCGCACTGTCCCGCCGCTTGTGCGCTGCCTGCGCACCCGCCGACCTCGCCTGGCCCAAGCGGCACGCCACCACGAGTCGGCGTCCTGATTGATCCGCTGTGTTGTGCGATTGCATCTGGCACCGCTAACGTGCCGTGCGGAGGAGTTCCGGCATGGCAGCAGAGACAACGCCGAGCGAGTGACACACGATCCGGGCCGCGTCAGGCTCATGCTCGCGACGCGCGTCGTGATGGTGCCGCCTGAACTCGGTGTGGTAGTCGCGCTGGTTCGGCTATGGTGATTTTCGTACACAAGCTTCGCGTGTTCGTGCGCAAACGTATCAGCAGTCCGACCGACGACACCCTCGTGGCAATGCTCAAATTCATGCAGCTGTCGCTGCGCCCCAATCTTGCACTGATCGTTACGCTCGCCGCCGGGCACGGCTTCGTCGATCCGCTGTTCATCGCCCGCTCGGGGGACCGACCTGTCTGGATCGCGCCTGATTTCGGCGCGATCAGACTGACCCTGGTCGGATCGCTCGCCGCCATCGCTGCCGTCGCTGCCGTCGCTGCGCTGGAAAGTGCCATACATACCGGCTCTGCGGGGTCGGCTACGGTCGTGTCGCAACTGGCGATTGTGCTCTGGCTTGGTGTGCTGGGCATATTGCCGGCCGCACGCGGCCGCCCGGACATGGAATCGTCGAAGGAATAGAGGCATGCAGGTCGGTATCCAGTTCTTCCCCGATGTCGGCCCGGCCGAGAAATCCGCACGCGAGTATTGGCAGGAAGCGCTGCACCTCGTTTCGCTGTGTGACGCCTACGGCTACAGCCATGTGCGTACGGTGGAGCACTATTTTCTTCCGTACGGCGGCTACAGTCCGAACCCAGTTGTGTTCCTGGCTGCGGCTGCACAGCGCACCACGCGAGCGCGTTTGGTCACTGGTGCCGTGCTGCCGGCGTTCAACAATCCGCTGAAGCTCGCCGGCGAGTTGGCGATGCTGGACGCGCTGTGCGATGGGCGGCTGGATATCGGGTTCGCGCGGGCATTCCTGCCACATGAGTTCTCCCGCTTCGGCGTGAATCTTGATGAAAGTCGTGCCCGCTTCGATGAAGGCATGGAGCAGGTGCGGCTGTTGCTGGAGCATGAGAGCGCAAGCCACAAGGGCGTCTTCCACAGCTTCGACAAGGTGACGTCGCTGCCACGTCCGACGCAGCGGCCGCGCCCGCCGTTTTATATCGCAGCGCTGGCAACGAAGGAGTCGTTCGAGCGTGCCGGTACCGCCGGACACGGCATTATGGCGATCCCAATGGCTGGCGGCGCTATGGCCGAACTGCTGGCGGTATACCGTGAGGCCTGGGCGCGAGCCGGTCATCCCGGCCGTGGCACGGTGATGATGGCATTCCACATGTTCTGCCACGAGGATCAGGCATCTGCGGAGACCATCGCCCGCGGCCCGCTGGACCGCTACCTTCAATCCCTGGTTGCCGCCGCTTCGGAGTGGATCAGCGGCAAGTCGTCGGCCGATTATCCGGGCTACGATAAGGTGATTGCCGGCCTGTCACGCGAGAACTTTGACACACAGGTCGCAAAGTGCGCCGCCTGGGTCGGCACGCCCGAACGCATCCGGGATACGATCGCCACGTATCAGCGTCAGGTTGGCGGTTTCGAAATCGCCTCACTTCAGGTCAACTTCAACAACATGTCTCTATCGGACTCGGAGGCATCTATGCGTCTGTTCGGCGCACAAGTGCTACCGCGAGTTTAGTCAGTCTCCCCCGCGTAGGGGCGCCAACCGGCGAAGTTCGGCGGTCGGTGCTCCCGATCGGATCACGCCACCCGCGTCGCACTCCTGGCGCTGCCATCGACGCGCCTCGCGGCGATGGCACGCCAATTGCCGATACCTGCCGGCTGTGCACCGCGGTACGGCCGGCTCGTGCTCTTGCGCGAATGCCTCAGCCGCACGATCCTCTGGAGCCGAGGTGACACGATATGCCAACGATCGAAATCTACACCCAACCCTGGTGCCCTTACTGCGCGCGGGCGATCCACTTGCTGACCAGCAAGGGCGTCGAGTTCCACGAAATTAACGCACCCCACGGCTCGCACGAACGCGAGGAGTCCGCGCGGCGTTCCGGTGGACGCACGAGCGTGCCGCAGATATTCATCGACGGGCGGCATATCGGCGGCTGTGACGACTTGCTCGCGTTGGACCGGGCCGGCAAACTGGACCCACTGCTGCAACCATAGGATCTCGCGCAGCGACATTGGCCGCGACACGAAGCCTTGCGCGCTAGCGTGGCCTGGCTCTCTGCGCAGCCCGCTTACCCGAATGCCCCAACCTCGTGCGTGATCGCGGTGGCTATCTCGCGCACCATCACGAACCACCGCCGCATCGGTGCGAAAATCTCACGGTGCTCGCGCGCGTACGCCGTCGTTCCGCGTGGTGGCGCCGGCTCGGCATAATCGTAATCCGACGAGGCGTCGGGCGCGGCGGGGAAAATTTCAGCCAACACCTGGAGCGATGTGTCAATATCCAGCCGCAGGATGGCAGCCTCCAGCACCGGCCGTGTCACGCCGTGGCGCGGTGAGAAATCAGAAATTTCGGTGGCCAGCAGCCAGATTCGGTGGATCAGCGCGAGGCGCAGCGCGTGCAGCAGTACCTCGCGCGTGTTCATGTGCGGTGCGTCGGGCCAGGCGACACGCAACGACAGATGATCCGCAGAAATCCGACGGAACATCGACTGCGCATCCGCCCATATGTCGAGCCGCTCGAGAGCGCGCGCCACGCCGACCAGCGCCTCGCGCCGGCCAGGGCGACGTGTATGGGCAGCACGATCCAACCACGTACCGGGGTCAAGCGTTGCGATCACCGCCCGCAGCACGTCGATATTGGAATGCGCCAACGCATGCGCCGCGAGATCCAGTGCGCGACGGAAGCGGCGGCTTTTCTGCCGCACCTCGGTAAAGGTCTCCGGGTGGCGTGCCGCCGCCGCGCCCAGCCCTTGCAGCGTGTTCGCACACCAGCCGAGCTGCTGCAGGATCGCGTTGTTCGGGATGGCGCGCAGCTCTCGCGGGTGACGGATGCGAGCAGCGCTGGCCATGCCGTCGGCCTGGCGAGCAGCGGGGCGCGAGCCGGTGCGGTCGAACAGCGCCGGCCCGAACGCGCCGAGCAACGAACCGTAGCCCGCGTCTTCCACCAACGCCTCCATGCCGGCGCGCACGGTGGCGAAAAAATCGGCAGAGAAATCCGGATCGGCGTAAACCGGATCTTCGATCGGTCCCGCCGCCGGATGATAAGTTTGTTCCGCGATGCGCGTGATAGTGGCGGACGCGAGTTCGGGCGTGCCGAACAAGAGGTAGCCATCACCACCCTGGAACGCGCTCTCCTCGCGCACCGAGAGTCCCGCGCGGAACAACGCCTGACGAGATGCGGTGGGTGATAAGTACTTAAGCCGGTCGGCGAGCGAACCCGGATGCGCGCCGCGACCGATACTTTCGCCATGCGTGTCGAACAGGATGACCTCGACGCCGGAAATGCCGTGGCGGGCGAGGGTCTGGCCGATCTTGAGGCGTAGCCGTTCGACCAGATAGCTGGCCGCAAGTTGCCCGACATAGCGGCCGGAATCCGAATAACCGAATTGCAGCGCGAGCCGCCCGGTCGATTGCAGGTAGGCGCGGTAGTGAGGGCTGCGCAGAGCCTCTTCCAGCACGTTTGCGCCTTGCTCAAGAGCCTCGGCGGTTTCGAACAGGGGACTGATCTCGATGTATTGCTCTACGCCAAACAGCCGCGCCAGCCAGAGCGCGGCGAGCAACGTGTAGCCCGTTTCCGTCTCCGCGATGAGGAAGCGCACGGGAACCGAACCATCTACATGCTTGACGATCTCGGCCACCACCATCATCAGCCGCGCTGCGGAGGCTTGTTCGGCGATCAGTGCCCCGAAATCCACCGGCATAGGCTTTACCGAATCCAGCGCCGCATTGATGGCGGAAAACAAGGCGCGGCGATGCGCGGGATCCTCGGGTGGATCGGCGATGCCAAGACGCTGACGCACCACGTTATGGATTTGTGCCGCATTCAGGCGTGTGTGGGTATGTGCCAACGCAAGGCCATGCGAGACGAGCCCGGCACGCGCGACGCAGAGCGCAAGTTTCGCGTGATCGTCCGCCGGCGCGATGGCCTCGCGAAACAGGGGCAGTAGCGGCGCAGGCGAAGTCAGGGCGACCTCGCGCCCGTCGATCAGCGCATGAGCGAATTCCGCGACCCTGGCCGGATCGGGCGTATCGGGGCAGAGCGCGATTTGCTCCACCACGACCTGCGTTGCCTCGGCGACGCGTTCGGCGAGCACGTCAGCTGTTGGAAGCGTCGAAAGTTGTGCGTGCAGACGCGCAAGTTGCAGCCGCTTCATTTCCAAACGCAGGCGCAGCGTGTCCCACCAGCCGATATCGGTGCGGCCATCGGTATCGTAGCCAACCCAGCTGGAGAGCACGACGGGACGTGGCGCGAGTTCAGTCCATCGATCGGGCCAGGCAGTGCGGGCGACAGAGGTCAGCGCGGCGTTGAACCGGTCGATCGCGTCGCGGCCGTTGGCGATGGCGGCGGTGGCCTGGGCGAACTCCTCGGCAAGGGTGATCGACGGGGGACGGTGCGAGGCGAAAGGCGGCGCATCGCGCCCACAGGCAAGTTCCGCTAGCGCTCGGCCGACATCGACCGGCAGCGCGAAAGTCGGATGCGCGGTGAAGACCGCGGCGAAGCGCGTTCGCTCTACCAGGGCGCGGTACTCCGCCCAGCGCACGGGGCTGTCATTCGGGTCGGGACGCAGAAGGTGCTGCGCAAGGGCAGCGAGAACCGCGTCGTTCGCCGCCTGGTCAACGCCACCGACATAGTCCGCGAGGCGCCGCGCGCGATCGGCGAACGCGGCATCGCGCAAGTGCCGGATGAGCGCGGCAACGCTGTCGTCGGACAGTTCGCCGGAATCGAGGCGGCGGGTGATGGCAAGTGCCACGAGCAGGACCGGATTGCCGAACGGGTCCTCGTCGGCGCGGGCACCAAGACGTGCGGTCAGCGCCAGCAGATCCTGGGCGAGGGCAGCGGCCGGATCGGGGATCGGCACATCTGGCATCGGCAAATGGTGCCGCGGATTGTGCGGTGCAGCAAGAAAAAAGTGATATTCCGGAGCACCATGTCGGGTTTGCGTTGCCAACCCGGCCCCGACCGGAGCGCACACCATGTCTCAGGTCATTCCAACGATCGACCGCCAGAGGACAGGGGACCCACAGCAAGCGAAACTGAAATGTTCGGATGTGAACCGCCGGGTGCGATGCGTGATCCCCTTCGTTGCCCTGGTATTCGCCGCCGCGGCCGAACACCATCGACTGGCCGCGGCGACACGAAATGTGAGACATTTCGCTGGCGCTGGCATCCGTGGGCCGACTCGGTGGCTCCCGTTGCCGGTCACAGCGGCGATGTGAATGAATTGCGATGAGGAGCGGCGTCGAAGCGTGAGTGACGGACCCGCATGAGTGCCCCGCGAAACAAGCGTCTGTCACCCATTGTGCTGGACGATGCTGCCTCTGTGCGCAGGCGGAGAGCGATTGCCTTCGGCTGGTACGGCGGAAAATACAGCCATCTCGACTGGCTGCTGCCGCTGCTGCCGGATACGCATCATTACTGTGAGCCGTTCGCGGGCTCGGCGGCGGTGCTGCTGAACAGGGCACCCGCGAAGGTTGAGACATACAACGACCTCGACGGCGAGGTCGTCAATTTTTTCAGGGTGTTACGAGACAGTTCCGAGGGGCTGATCCGGGCGATTGCCCTGACGCCGTTCTCACGCGAGGAGTTCTACATCGCCATCACGGATCAGAACGGTGCGTCGACACCCGAGGAGCGTGCGCGCCGATTCTATGTCCGGGCCCGTCAGGCCCGAACCGGCTTGGCGCAGACTGCGACGCTCGGACGCTGGGCGAATTGCAAGAACACCAGCCGCGCTGGGATGTCCGGCGTGGTCTCGCGCTGGTTTGGCAGCATCGATGCGCTGGGCGCGATCGCCGAACGCTTGCTGCGCGTACAGATTGAAAACCGACCTGCCCTCGACATCATCCGTCTCTACGACAGCCCCACGACCCTGTTCTATTGCGATCCACCGTATCCGCATGAGAGCCGAGGCGACTCCAGGGCGTATGGATTTGAGATGGACGAACGCGGGCACCGGGAACTTGCCGGGGTGTTGTGCGCCGCTAAGGCCAAGGTCGCGGTGTCAGGCTATCGCTGTCGACTGATGGACGAGCTCTATGCGGGCTGGCGGCGGCATGATGCCGATGCGAAGCACTGTCATTCGATCAAGCGGCTCCGCCAGGAGTCTTTGTGGATGAATTATTGATCGTGGCTGAGGGGAATTCCCTGGTGAATCAGTCTCGCACGTGACGTCGCTCCGCTCTTAACGAGACCATGCACAGCCACTCCGATGAAGACCGGGACCGATGCTGTCTCGGGCCAAGTCCGAGGCGGCTCCAGATTCGGGATGGTGCCGGGATGACGCTGAGTTGCACGGCTCCCCTCTCGCCGGGGAACGACATAATCAGCGTCGAACGCGCACTGACAGAGCGCCCGGCGCCTACTCCGCGGGCACGGCCACTGCGGCATCGCGTGCCGCAACGCGAGCACCACCGAGGCAGAACAGACTCGCAAACAAGATCGTCGCCACCAGGACCAGCACCAATTCCGGATGGTGTCGATCAATCAGGAAGCCGAACGGCACCGGCGTCAGAGCGGTGCCGAGCGGCAAACCGGAACTCACAAAGCCGAAGATCTTCCCAATCTGTCCAGGCGGAGAGGCTTCCTTCAGCATGACCTCGCGCGGCGTTCGGCCGCATCCTCCGGCCAAGCCGGCCGCCAGCATCACTCCGATGACGACAAACCAGGGCAACGACAGAACGGCAACCACGAGCAGCAATCCCGCGGAAGTCACGATCGCAGCGGCGGTCGCCACCGCCAGCGAGCGACGATGACCATCAGCGAACCAGCCACCGGTCAGCACCCCGACCGAGACACCGAGTAAATAGGCGGTCAGCGCGGCGGACGCGGCGGTCAGTTCGATTCCCTTCACGGTGTGCAGCACAGTGATCAGCCACGCCTGCAAACCGGATCCGGCCATCGACCCCAGTAGATAAAATGCGAAGAACAGCAACATCGTGCGCGACAGCAGCAGGGTGCGGCCGCCGACGGCCGGTGCGTCGTTCCTGGCCTCGCGGCGCATCTGATCCTGCAACACGCGGCTCTGCAGCAAGATCGAGAACGCGACCGGCACGCCCAGCAATCCCACCGCCAGCACGCCAGCGCGCCAACCAATCGTCGCAACCAGCAACGCCATGACCGGCGGTCCGGCGGCAAAGCCCAGATTGCCGCTGAATGTATGCCAGGAGAAGGCGCGGCCCACACGATCCGTGGCGACCGAGCCGGTGATGATCGCGTAGTCGGCCGGATGGAACACGGCATTTCCCATGCCGGAGAGCGGGGCGAGCACCAAGATCTGCCAGAAGCTGGTCGCCAGTCCCATCGCCGCGAGCGAGAGCGACATCAGCAGCGCACCGCCGATCAGGAACGGACGGGCGCCGTGGCGATCTACCAGAAAGCCGACCGGGGTCTGCAAGACAGCCGTGGTGCCGGCCATGAGTGTGACCGCAAGGCCAAGCTCGGCGAAGCTGACGTGGAACGATCCCTGCCAGGCCAGGAACAGTGGCGGCAGGCAGAGCTGGTAGAAGTGCGACAGAAAGTGTCCATTGCCGAGCAGAAAATTGACACGGGTCGAACGGCTGAGCGCCATCTCTGGTCCTTGCAAGTCGAGGTCAGTAGCGTGAACGTCGGCCGACCATGGGGGGCGCGTTGCAACGCGTCAACCACAGGCCAGGGGAGACAAATGCGATGACCTATCCGACGCATCTGCTGCCGACGACGGTGGTCGGCAGTTATCCGCAGCCTGATTGGCTGGTGGACCGTGCGACGCTGTACAAGCACGGCGTGCCGCGCGTGCACGCGCACGATATGTGGCGCGTCCCCGAACCTCTGCTGGAACAGGCGCAGGACGACGCTACGATCCTGGCCATTCGCGCGATGGAGCGAGCGGGGATTGACATTATCAGCGACGGCGAGGAGCGGCGGGAAAGCTATTCGAACCGATTCGCCCTGGCGCTCGACGGAATCGATACGGAGCATCCGGGGGCGGTGCCCGCACGAGGCGGCCGGACCACGCCGGTACCGCGCGTGGTCGGAAGAATTCGCCGGCGCGCGCCAGTGGAAGTGCGCGACGCGGAATTCCTTCTGCGTCATACCAATCACGCGACAAAGATCACGTTGCCGGGCCCGTTCACCCTGTCGCAACAGGCGCAGAACGCGTTTTATAAGGACGAGGAAGAGATGGCGATGGACTATGCGGTCGCCGTCAATGAAGAGCTGCGTGCGCTGAAGGCGACGGGCGTGGACGTGGTGCAGCTCGACGAGCCTTGGGTGCGGACCTCACCGGAGAAGGCGACGCGGTACGGGATACCGGCGATCAACCGCGCACTGGAGGGCATTGACGGACCGACAGTGGTGCATCTGTGCTTCGGCTACGCGGCGGTCGTACCGTCGCAGACGAAGCCGAGCGGTTACAGCTTCCTGCCGCAGCTGGCGGATACGGTCGCGCAGCAGATCTCGATCGAAGCGGCGCAGCCACGGCTCGATCTCGGCGTGCTGAAGGAGCTGTCAGGCAAGACGATCCTGCTCGGCGTGCTCGACCTGGGAGACAACGGCGTCGAGACGGCGGAGACTGTGGCCCAGCGGATCCGGGCGGGGTTGAAGTTCGTCGCACCGGACAAGCTCGTTGCGGCGCCGGACTGCGGCATGAAGTACCTGCCGCGCGAGGTCGCGTTCGGCAAGCTGAAGGCGATGGCGGAGGCGGCCGCGACGGTCAGGAAGGAGCTGACGCGCTGACTGCACAATCAACGTCTCCCGCTTCGCGAGCGACGTGTTACACGCCTTCCAGCGGCATCTTCGCATCTTCCAGCACGAGGCGGTACTTGAACGCCCACTTGCCTTGTACTTTCACGAGCTCGCATTCATACCGTCCAGGTGGCCGCATCAGGCTCTGCCCGTCGCGCGTCTGGACGGTCACCAGATAGCAAGTCGCGTGGGCCTGATCACCGCTGAGCTTAACCGCGAGGTTCGAGAGAACATGCCGTAATTGCGTCCCAGAAGCTCGCAGCTTTGCGAACCGCGTGGCAAACTCGCGGATCCCGTTGTGACCTTTGTAGACACCGACAATCGGGCTCTCCAGCGCTCCGTCCTCGGCGAAGCAACCGACGATCGTGTCCACGTCCCCCGCGTCCAGCGCCGTCGCGTAACGCACAAAAAGGTCATTGATCGCGAGCCGATCCTCCAACGCTTGCAGGTCCATGGCGCCTACTCCGCCGCCTGCCGCTGCTTCCGCCGGTCGATCTCGGCCTGGACCGCGGCGGCTGACTGGCCGGTAAACTCACCATGGTGTGCCTTGGCGTAATCGTAGCTATCGCGGCGCCATTCGCGGGAGCGTTGGAAATGCGGGTGGACGTAGCGTGCCATCAGCTCGTAGTGCCGCTTCGTTGCTTCCCAGTCCGCCCAGTTGTGTGCCAGCTCCATGATAACCCCGAATCCACCGGTACCTGTCAGCAGGCGCTCGATGAAATCGATCGCATCGTCCGGCGTACCGATGCAGGCAGCGCCGCTTTCCACGAACCACGTGAACGGATCGGTGATGCCGGCCGGCACAATCGGGAACGTCGCGACATCGTCGAAGTAGTCACGGAACTTTATCAGTCCGAACTCTACGTTCTTCCGCGCCTGCTCCCGCGTTTCGGCAATATGGAACAGGGTCACCAAGCGCCAGTGGCGGCGATCGGCAACCTTGTTGTTGTGCCGCGCCTGCTCCTCATAGATCGCCCAGTTTTCGATGTGGTGGTTCATCGCATCATTGCTGGTACCGCCGATCGACAGCATGCCGATACCGTGCCGTCCGGCCGCCAGTGCGCCGGACGGCGAGCGCGCCGCGGCCACCGCCAGCTCCATCATCGGCTGGCTATAGCAGGGAAGCTGCAGCTTTGCGTCCTGCAGATCGAACCAGTCGCTCTTACGGGTGATGGTCTTGCCTTGCATCAGTTCGATCTGGATGTCGAGCGACTCGTTCATCCGCCGCCGCTGATCTGCCGGATCGATGCCGATCTTCTTTGCGTCATGCACCAACGAGCCGGGACCAACACCGAACATCGCGCGGCCGCGCGTCATGTGATCGAGCTGCACCATCCGGTCGGCCAGCATGAACGGGTTGTGGTATGGCAGCGACACGACGCCGGTGCCGAGGCGGATGTGCCGCGTGCGTTCAGCGGCAGCTGCAATGAACATCTCCGGGCAAGCGATGATTTCGAAACCGCCGCTGTGGTGTTCGCCGATCCATGCCTCGTGGTAGTTGAGGCGATCGAGTTGTTCCAGCAGTTCCATGTCGCGCTGCATCGCAAGCGTGGGGTTCTGCGACAGATCGTGGAACGGCGCGAGGAAAATGCCGCTGCGGAGATAGTCGGTCATGCTGTCTGTCCTTGGCTGGCTGTCGTACAGCATGCCCGCGAAGCGGCCGAGGTCAAGGCACACAGCGCTGAGGGGGAGGAGCGACACGCCCGTCTGCGCCGTGCGTTACCTCCTTCACCCTCACCGCTCAGGTGTCCCGACCGCTCCTGGCCCGGGCGAACAAGGATTCATCATGAAACATCGAGCCGGAACGTCCCGCCGTCGCGCACGATCCGTCCCGCCGTGGCGCCGGCGAAATGCGTTCCGATCACCAGCACGGGTGTACCAGCCAGCTGTTCGAACATTTGCCAGCGCGTGCGGATGCCCTGGGCCGGATCGCTGTCGGCCGTGGTGTCCCAGTCCGGATGTGCGATCTGGCAGGGATGGTGCATGAAATCGCCGGTAATCAGTGCCTCGTCGCCGCGTGAGGCAATGCGCACGCTGACATGACCCGGCGTATGGCCCACGGTCGGCACCAAGCTGATCTCATCGCAAATCCGGTGAGAGGTTTCAACGAGTTCAGCCAAGCCGGCATCGAGAATGGGCTTCACCGAATCCGCCAGCGCATACTTCATATCCGCGCGCGCCGCACTGGCGCTCCAGTGTTCATATTCGGTTCGGCCGATCAGGTAACGCGCTCGCGGAAAAGTCGGCAGCCATTTGCCGTCGCGCAGCACAGTGTTCCAACCGACATGATCGACGTGCAGGTGGGTGCATAGAACGGTGTCGATCGACTCCGGCGGGAAACCGGCGGCAGTCAGATCAGCAAGGAACGACCCCTGGCGGTCGTTCCAGTGGGGAATGCGGCGATTCTGCTTGTCGTTGCCAAGGCATGTATCGACAACGATGCGCCGACCGGGCGTCTCCACCACAAAGCTGTGGATGCTCATACGCAGGCGGCCGTTCTCATCGGCGAAATGCGGCTGCAGCCAGGCGATTGGCCTGACGACCTCAGGTGTCGCCTGCGGCAGCAGGAAGCGACTGCCGCCAGTCACCTCGAGTTCGACGACCTTGGTCAGGGTCACATCGCCAATGCGCCATTTTGACATGTGGCTATCCACCTTCCGGTTAGGTAAGTGCTTGCTTGGCGTTTACACGCGTTCTACGCCGCCGGTGCAAACGCGGGACTGGCGGGTGGTGATGAACTAAAGCCCGAGCGTGTCCAACCGGATGACCGGCACATCCGCGCCTTCCGGCAGAGCCGGTGCGTGCGGCGGACGCAGGATTAGCGCATCAGCCAGCGCGAGACGGCGAAGCATCGCCGAATCCTGCACCGGGAACGGCGTCACGATCAGGCGTCCGGCCGGATCGGTGGTCACCGTCGAGCGCAGATGGTCGGCGCGGTGGTCGTTCGCCGCGACGGCCGTACCCAGTACCGCCGTCGTCGTCGGTGGTGGCGCTGCGGGCAGACCGGTGAGGCGCGCCAGCGCCGGCAACAGAAACAGGATGGCGCAGACCATGGCGGAGACAGGATTGCCCGGCAGACCGAGCACCGGTACGCCGGACTGCTTGCAGCCGAGCCAGCCAAATAATAATGGTTTCCCCGGGCGCATGGCGATCTGCCAGAAATCCACGGCGAGCCCCCGCGTCTCCAAGCCGGATATGATGAGGTCGTGGTCGCCCACCGAGGCCCCGCCGGTCGTTACCAGCAGATCCATGCCAGCAACGGCATCGGCGACGGCCGCCACCGCTTCGCGGGTATCCTGGGCGACGGGCAGCACCGTCGGCAGCCCGGCGGCGGCGCGCACAAGAGCGGCCAGCGCGTGTGCATTGGAGGAGACGATGCCGCCAGGCGGAATCGGCTCACCTGGCATCGCGATTTCGTCACCGGTGGCGAGGATGGCTATACGCGGGCGGCGATGCACCGACAGCCACGGGTGGTTGGCGGCGGCTGCCAGACCGACGTCGCGCGCGGTGACCCGGCGGCCGACCGGGATAACGGTATCACCACGGGCGAAGTCCTGACCGGCGCGGCGGATATGGCGGCCCTGTCTCACCGCTTCGTTTACCGTAACCGTGTCGCCGTCGCGCGTTGCATCCTCCTGCAACAGGATCGCATCGGCGCCGTCCGGCACGACGCTGCCGGTGAACAGGCGGACGATCTCGCCGGGACCGACGGAGCCTGCGAACGGATGACCTGCCGGCGCAGCACCGATCACGGTGAGTCGCGCGCCACGCGTGCCGTCCTCAGCCCGCAGTGCATAGCCATCCATGGCGGACACATCAGCGGGCGGCTGCGTGAGGCGCGCGACCACGTCCGCCGCGGTGACACGGTTCCAGACATCAGCGAGGGCAACCACCTCGGCCGGGGTGGCCCGAAGGTCGGCGAGAATCCGTTCGCGGGCTTCCTCGACGCTGATCATCCGCCTGTGTCCTTCGAAATGGGACCGCGGCGAATGTGCGCGGGGCAGGCCAGCGTCTCAAGAGGCTGTGGCACGACGACCCCGCACCGTCTGTTACGCGTGAGAAACGCCGCGTTGCGGAAAACGACTGTCCGGACCGGCTGTGCTTCGGGGCGCGTGCAATGACACCAGCCCGCGCAAATGCCGTGCGGTGATCGCCGCGAGCGCTTCGCACCCCGCCTGGTCCTGCGCGTCGAACCGACCCAGCATGGGACTGTCCAGATCGAGCACACCGAACAACGCATCTCCTGCCCTCAGAGGCACGACAAGCTCGGAACGCGAGGCGGCGTCGCAAGCGACATGGCCCGGGAAAGCCTTGACGTCCGTCACGAGCACCGCTCGACCCTGTGCCACCGCGGTGCCGCACACGCCCTTGCCGAGCGGGATCCGAGAACAAGCGGGACGGCCCTGGAACGGTCCCAGCACCAGTTCATTGCCGCGCAGGAAGTAAAAGCCGGCCCAGTTCAGGTCAGGCAAAGCATGATAGATTGCCGCCGCCGCATTTGCCGCATTGGCAAGAGAATCCATCTCCCCAGTCAGCAACGCATCCAATTCCCGCACCAGTTCGTCGTACAGGACGGACTTGGACACCGCCCGCCGCTCGGTCCAGGGTGTCGGTCGCTCCTGGTCGTGCACAATCGTCCCCTACGCTGTTCGTGACCCCGCCAAGGCCACCGGCGGCTCCAGCGTTTCCGGCAGCGGCTTGCCGTTGGTTTCCGGCAGAAATGGCGCTGCCAGCACGCCGACTATAAAGAACAGCCCGACGATTGTCGCGGCGGGGCCGAAGCCGCCGAGGCCGACGATCAGCGTGCCGGCAATGAGCGGGCCGGCCGCGGAGATCCAGCGTGGCGCATTGAAGCAAAATGCCACCGCCGTGCCACGCATGCGCGTCGGGAACAACTCGGGCAGCCAGATTGGCGCCCAGGCCCAGATGCCGCCGCTGAAGAATCCGAACACGGCGACAGCGAACAACAGGGTCGCCAGGTCGTGGGTCCACAGATAGACAACGGGCGTCAGCACCAACGACGCCGCGTACCAGATCATCGTCGTCGGCTTGCGGCCAATGGCATCGGACAAGAACCCCAAGGCGACAAAGCCGAAGATCTGCATGGCGCTGTAGAGCAGGCCACCGATTGCTGCGAAACGGGCGGGTTGCAGTCCCTGGGCATGAGCTACCGCGGCGACATACGTCGGCACGAACGTCGCGACGCCCCAGAAGCCGAATGTCACCGACAGCATGAGCACGCACGCCGTGATCAGTCGGCCGCGGACGGCCTTCTCCGAGAACAAATCCATCACCGTGAAGCGGGTGAGCGCGGCATGCTCTCCGTCGAGTCTCGCACCACTTTGCCGTAAAGCCTGCGCCTCACGGCGGCGTTTGTGCGAAGCCTCCCAGCGCGGCGATTCGGGAATGGTGCGCCAGATCCACAGCGTGACCAGCGCCGGCAGCACGCCGACGAGATACATGAACCGCCAGGCGCTCGGCCCCAGGCCGCCGATGCCGAACCAGACCACTGACGCAAGGAGACTCCCGACGCCGGCACCGGCTTGCAGCATGCCGCCGCCCTTGCCGCGCGCGTGATCTGGCCAGAGCTCGGAGACGATCGAGGCGCCGGTCGCCCATTCCGAACCGATGCCGACACCCACCAGAAAGCGCAACGCGGCGAAGGATTCCCAGTTCCAAGACAACGCGCTCAGGCCTGTCGTCAGTGTGTAAGCCAGGATAGTCAGCACCATGGTACGCTTACGCCCGATGTAGTCAGCAATGATGCCGCCGATCACGCCGCCGGTGGCCCAGCCAAACACGGTAGCCGCCAGAACATAGCCAACGAAGCGTGGCGTCTGCGCAGCCGCGCCCGCGGGCAGCAACTGGTGCACCGCGAAACCCACGGTGAGAAACAAGGCGAAGATCTCGAACCCGTCGAACATCCAGGCGATGTTGGCGGCTGCGAGCACGCGCCAATGTTCGCGGCTGAGACTGCGATGCCACGGTACGGCGGGCGCGGATTTGCTGATTGCCATAGTGTAAGACTCCCTGTTCGCACCTCGCTCTTTTGTCCCGGCGAGGCGCCCGTGTACCAAACCGCAGGCGTTTCCAAGTGGTCGGCGATTCAATCGAGCTGGACGACAGAGAGACCGCCGTCCGATCTTGCTCGGTCATTCCTGTGGCTCCAGCGGTGCCGGGGAGCGTACCATGCATTGCGCTGTGCGGCGAGACCTTCGCCGATGTCTGCTAGCCCGATAGGACGAAACCTCGGCGCCGATTGCAGCCCACGGCCGCCTGGGACTGCTTCGGCCTCGCGGCATTGCGGCGAGTGAGCCGTTAGTGTCATCGCCGGTGAGTGCCCGGTCACTCAGGTCCATGCTGCTCGCGGCGCCGCAAGGCGTCGGTGGCCGGCCTTAGCCGGAACTGAAACGAACACCATCCGCGGGGTTGATCCGGCGCCAGCAGGCTACTTGGCCGAGAGCCGCAAAGACAACTAATAGCCGCGCTGCCAGTCGATGACGTTTCGCATCGGCCTGTCCCGCAGGTACGCATGCAGGTTGTCGCAGAACAACTCGATTCCACCGTGCTGGTTCACGTCACTGGCACCGGAAATATGCGGAGTGATCAGCACGCGCGGATCACGGTGCAGCGCGGCCGGCGGCGGATGCTGGAATTCGCCGACATAGACATCCAGCACGACGCCGCGCAGATGATCGCGCGCCAGCGCATCGGCCAACGCCGCTTCGTCGACGATCTCACCACGCGCGACGTTCACCAGGATGGCGCCACGTTTCATAGCCGCCAGGCGTTCGGCGTTGATCAGCCGGTCGGTCTCCGGTGTCCACTGACAGCAGACGGCGACGAAGTCGCTTGCACCCAGGAAACGGTCGAGATCACCCGTGCCGCCCAGTTCCCTGAAACCGGCTGGCGGCGTTTCGCCGGGCACCGGTCGGAGCCGCGTGCCGACGACGTGCATGCCCAGCGCGGCACCGAGCCTGCCGACCTCGCGGCCGATTCCACCGGCGCCAATCACGCACAGCGTCTTGCCCTCCAGCAGGATCGGACGATAGGCGCGGTGATCGAAGGCGCCGCCGGCGCGGTCCAGCGCCTTGGCGAAGTGCAGAATGCCGGCGATCGCGTATTCCGCCATCGGCAGTGGATTGGCCAGGCCACGCGACGTGGTGACGATGACGTCGCTGCCCCACAGATCGCCCAACCGCAGGTTGCTCGCGCCGGCTGGACGTTGATGGAACCAGCGCAATTTTGGGGAACGCGCGCGCAGATCGAGGGGAAACGGCCAGCCGCCGAGGATGACCTCGGCCTGCCCTAGCAGCGCGTCGCGTTCGGCGCGCGTGCCCTGTCCGGTCGCGTTCGGCGCGAGGTAGCGCCGCGCTGTATAGGCAGGCCACGTGTCGCGGATTTCGCCGTCAAACCAGCCGCCAGCGTCGGTGACAGAGATCGCCGGATCGACTGCCTCGATCCGCGCGCGGTCAGCGGCGTTGGTGCGCTGGATCAGCAGCAGGTCAAGGTTTTGCATGCGCACGTCCCGGTCCGGTTGCCGTGGCACGCAGTGTAGCACGACCCTGCCGTCTTTCAGGGAAGAGCGAGCATCGATGCGGACTGCGATCGTGGCGCCGGGAAGCACCGGCTGGTTTTGTTGGCGCGCGCCACCGGCCG
>JASHQG010000486.1 GCA_030037665.1 Acetobacteraceae bacterium | reverse complement strand
GCGCCCCGACGGAAGGGTCATGCGGCGTGGTCAGGCACTTGTGTAGGCGGATTTCCGAGCGTTGTGTGTCGAGCAGGATGAAGTCGGTGAACGTGCCGCCGATGTCGAAGCCGATGCGATAGCGGCCAAGGGTGGTCATCTGTGGATCCTTCGTCACGTCCGTCCGGCCAGTGTACAACCTCTGTTCTCCTGTCGGGAGAGGGCCACCAGCGAAGGAAGGAGGCACAAGCCATGCCAACGCCGAACAGCTTCAAGTTTGTGATGCTGCCTCCGCAGAGCGCGGTCACCCGCGACTGGGCGCAGCGCCTGGCGTCTGAGGTGCCCGAGGTACGCGTCGTTGTCGCCGAGGACGCCGACACGGCGGCGCGCGAAATCGTCGATGCCGAGGCCGCCTTCGGCCATCTGCCGCGGGAATTGCTGGCCAAGGCGACCGGGCTGCGCTGGCTGCAGGCGCCGCAGGCGGCACCGGCCGCCGGCTACTACTATCCGGAGTTGATCGCACATCCACTCACCGTCACCAATTTCCGCGAGATTTTCAACGACCACATCAGCACGCACATCATGGCGTTCGTCCTGGCCTTCGCGCGCGGGCTGCATGTCTTCATCCCTCAGCAATTGCGCCGCGAATGGAAAAAGCCGGGCGAGGACCTGGGCATTGTGCATCTGCCAGAGGCAACGGCGCTGATTGTCGGTGTCGGTGGCATCGGTGCAGAGGCTGCCCGGCTGGCCTCGGCCTTCGGCATGCGCGTGATTGCGACCGATGCCCGGCGGACCGAGCCACCGACCGGCGTGGCGGAGTTGCACAAGCCGGATGCGCTCGATTCGCTGCTGCCGCGGGCGGATTTCGTCATCCTCACAGTACCGCATACACCGGCGACCGAAGGGTTCTTTCATCGCGCCCGGTTCCAGCGGATGAAGAAGAGTGCGTTTTTCATCAACATCGGCCGTGGCATGACGACGAAGCTGGCTGATCTGGTTGCCGCGTTGCGTGCCGGGGAAATTGCCGGAGCAGCGCTGGATGTCTACGAACAGGAGCCGCTGCCTGCCGAGCATCCGCTCTGGACGATGCCGAACGTGCTGATGACGCCGCACATGGCAGGCTACGGTCCGTACCTGAACGATCGGCGGTTTCAGATCATGCTGGACAACTGCCGGGCTTTTGCCAGAGGGACGGCGCTCCGCAACGTGGTGGACAAGGCTTCGTGGTTCTGAGGCGTCCGCGTCGGCGGGGTGTGCGCCGTCCTTCCCGTCTGAGGCCCGAAGGGCCGGCGCAGTCCCGTGCGGGAGATTGCTCCGGCGCTTCCCGCCTCGCACGGATAGACGGCCGGGCCGGCCACGACTCGAGGAAGATGGTCTGATCCCGCCCACTCCGATCGGCCTTGCAGCGGAGCGTGTGATGGCGGCTAATTCACGCCGCGTCGTAGTTGGAGCCCGTTATGCCTCTCGATGTTCACCCGAGCGTCTGCACGCTCGACTGCCCCGACACCTGCAGCCTGAGCGTCATCGTCGAGGACGGCCGCATCAAAAAGGTGCGTGGCTCCGAGGCGCTGCCCTACACCGACGGCGTGATCTGCAACAAGGTCGCGCAGGACATGGCGGCGTTCGTGCACGGACCACATCGCCTGCTGCACCCGCTGCGCCGCACCGGCGCCAAAGGCGCCGGAACGTTCGCGCGCATTTCGTGGGATGAGGCATTGGACGAAATCCACGCGCGCATGACCGACGTGATCAACCGTTGGGGTCCGCAAGCGGTGACGCCGCTGAATTATGCCGGTCCGCACGGCTTCCTGTCCGGCGACAGCATGTCGCTGCGGTTCTTTCATCGGCTTGGCGCCAGCCAGGTGTATCGTCGCTCCCTGTGCGGCGGCGTGCGGAGCGAGGCGTGGGCGGGTACCTATGGCGCGGTTGCGGGCGCGCCGCCCGAGATTGCGGAACACGCAGCGCTGAACGTGCTCTGGGGCAACAACGCGACCGTCACCAATCTGCATCTGGTGCGCTGCGTCCGTAAGGCGAAGCGCCGGGGCGGACGGCTGGCAGTGGTCGATCCGTTCCGCACCAAGATTGCCGAGCAAGCCGATCTGCACCTGCAGCCGATGCCGGGAACAGACGCGGTGCTTGCCTGGTCGGTCGCTGCGGAAATGGAGCGGGCCGGCGCGTTTGATGCGGCGTTCATCACACAGCATGTGCTGGGCGCGGACGAGTTCATGGCACTGGCCCGCGAATGGCCGGTGGCGCGCGCCGCCGAACTCTGCGGCGTGCCGGCGCCGGACATCGTCACGTTCGCGCGCTGGCTGGCCGAGGCCGATCCGCTGGTTCTTGCGCCGGGCAACGGTCTCGAACGCGGTCGCAACGGCGGCAGCGGCATCCGCGCCGCGATCGCCCTGCCGGCGCTGCTCGGCAAGCTGGGCCAGGGAGGGGGCATCGTCCTGGGCGCCGGCAATTCGTTTCCGAAGACGGTGGCAAAGCTCACGCGGCCGGACCTGGCGCCCCCCGGAACACGCACGTTGAACCTGATCGAGATTGGCCGACATCTCGACGCCGACGATATCGATCCGCCGCTACGCGCCGTGATCATCTACAACCATAATCCGGTTGTCGTGCATCCGGAGCAGAACCGTATGCGGCGCGGATTGTCGCGCGGTGATGTTTTTTCGGTCGGCATCGACGTCGCGATGACCGAGAGCATGGCGTACTGCGACATCGTGCTGCCGGCGGCCACCAGCTTCGAATGCGACGACCTGTATCCGTCCTACGGTCATCAATGGTTGCAGCGTGCGGAACCGGTGATCCGGCCGCTGGGCGAATCACTGCCAAACACGGAAATCTTCCGCCGGATTGCGGCGCGGTTTGGCTTCGATGATGCGTGCCTGCGTGCGAGCGACGCAGACCTGATGGATGATGCGGTCGATCCCGATGACGCTCGTCTGCGCGGTGTTCGGCCAAGCCGGATTTCAACATCGCAGGCGCTTGCGATGCAGGGTCCCGACGGCGCACCGATGACTTTGTTCCAGAATACGATGCCGGCGACACCATCCGGAAAAATCGAGCTGGTATCGGACGGCCTGCAGCAAAAGTGGGGACCGCAGGCGCGCATTGCCGGCTATCGGCCGCGCGCGCATGCCTATCCGCTCTGTCTGATATCACCGGCGTCGGACCGGCGCATTTCGTCGACCCTGGGCGGCCTCGCCGCATCGGCCGTAGCGCCGAAGCTGCGGATGCACCCGGCCGACGCGGCCGCACGCGGTCTTTCGTCACGTCAACACGTCCGGGTGTGGAACGATCTCGGTGAAGTGATCCTGCCGTTGGAAGTCACAGACGCGGTGCGTCGGGGCGTTGTCGCGAGCGAGAAGGGGGCGTGGCTGCGTACCAGCCCTACCGGTCAGACGATTTCGGCGCTGGTGTCGGCGGAGATGCGTGCGGATCTGGCGGACGGTGCGTGCTTCAACGACACGGAAGTCGAAGTCGGGCCGGCTTAGCCAGTCTGATAGCGATCGTTCAGTTCAATAACGGGTTTGGATCGCTTCCGGCCTCGGCCGCCCCCGTCGTCGCCACCACCGCAGTGGGCGTGCCGGCCAGCCTTTAGGCCAGCATATTGTGAATGCGGACGTGTGGCGCGGGCCATTCTGCCCGATAACTAACGGCTCGTATTGAAAGTTCGCAAGGCCATCGCAGGCATATCGTGCTGCGCAACGTGTTGCTGCCGCCGCCCATAAGCGAACGCCAGGCGTGCGTGCGCTGGTTAGTCAGTTTGGCGCAGCGCCGCCTGCACGACGACGTCCAGTGCGCTAAGAAAATGCGCACGGTCCCGCTTGCTGAAGGGTGGTGCGCCTGCGGAGCCGACGCCCAGCTCCCGCAAGTGGCGCGACAGTTCTCGCCCGGCCAGCGCGTTGCCAATGTTGTCGGCCGTCCAGTGCTTGCCGTTCGGCGCCACTGCCCGCGCGGCCTTGGCCAGACAGCGCGATGCCAGTGGGATGTCGGCGGTGACGCAGACATCCGCCGACGTAATGCGGTCGGCGATCCAGTCGTCCGCCGCGTCCGGCCTGGCCGCGACGATGATCAGCTGCACGTTTGCCCGGCCAGTGGGGCGGATTGGACGGGAACCGTTCGACACGACGAACACAGGCAGACCCAGCCGGTCGGCAAGCCGGTAGACCTCATCCCGCACCGGACAGGCATCGCCGTCGACGTAAAGAACCGTCATGCCACCCTGCGCGCCCCGTTGCGGCGGCGGGGACGCCTGGAGTTGCCCGCTGGCTTGAGCACCGCCGCGGTTGGCCCCGACTGGGTACTGCCCGCCACCGCGATCGGCGCGCCGGTGCAGCGCTCGATCGCTCGCAAGGCGCCGTGCTCGCCCGGTTCGCAGAGCGAGATCGCGACACCGGATGCGCCGGCGCGTGCCGTGCGGCCGATGCGGTGCACGTAGCTCTCCGGCTCCACGGGCATGTCGTAGTTGATCACGTGCGAGATGCCGGTGACGTCGATGCCGCGCGCGGCGATATCGGTCGCCACTAGCACCCGAGCGCGGCCGCTGCGGAACCTGTCGAGCGCCTTCTCGCGCTGCGGCTGGCTCTTATTGCCGTGGATCGCACTGACCGTTTGGCCGGCTTGCTCCAGCCCCTCCGCTACCCGGTCGGCGCCGCGCTTGGTTCGGGTAAACACGATGACTCGCTGCATCGCCGGGTCGCCAAGCAGTGCCATCAGGAGCGGACGCTTCTGGTCCCGAGCGACAAAATGCACCTGCTGCTCGATCTTCGGCGTGGTGGCGGCGACCGGCGCGATCGATACGCGTATCGGGTCGCGCAGCAAGGATTCGGCCAGACCGGCGACCTCCTTCGGCATGGTGGCGGAAAACAGTGCTGACTGCCGCCGCGCTGGCAGCGCGGCGACGATGCGCCGGATATCGCGGATGAAGCCGAGGTCGAGCATGCGGTCGGCCTCATCCAGCACGAAGTGGCTCACCGCGCCCAGGCGCAGCTCGGCGGTGGCGAGCAGATCGCAAACCCGGCCAGGTGTGCCGACCACGATGTCGGCACCGCGGCGCATGGCCTGTACTTGCCGGAACCGGCTGACGCCGCCGAGGATGGTGACGCTGCGCAGCTGCAGGTTCGTGGCGAGCCGGCGCAGGCTTGCGTCGATTTGCAATGCGAGTTCACGTGTGGGGGCAAGGATCAGCGCTCGAGTCGCGAACGGCGCGGGCCGGACGTTCTCGGTGGCGAGGCGTTGCAGCAGCGGCAGGCCGAACGCGGCGGTCTTGCCGGTGCCGGTTTGCGCAATGCCGAGCAGGTCACGGCCATCGAGCAGGGCTGGGATGGCGCCAACCTGGATCGGGGTCGGCGTCTCGAAGCGCTGCACCGCGAGTGCGTGCAGCAGCGGCTCTGCCACGCCGAGTCGGGGGAAAGTGGAAGGCACTGAGATGAAAAGCTCCGGCGACGTCGCTCGCGGACTTGGTCCGGCCAAGAGAGGACGTACGCGTGGTGTCCGCCTGCCCGCGCGATAATGGGGCGAACGCGTTACGAATGGGTTTTCCGAGAGGGCAACGCCGAATGCGGGCGCCTGCATCACGCGGTCACGGAAGCCAGCAGCGTATGTGGAACCGGAATCGGCTAAAGGCAAGGGGCGAAAGGTCACGCCGATTTGGATGGCGTCATGTGCAGCCGGCAGACGGTCAGGCGGCAGCGCGGCCCATGTGCGTCCGTTCGGCCGCCAGGCGGACGTCCGTCGATCTCTTGTCACCTTTCACGCGCTACGCCGCCCGGAACCAGCCAAGCCGTTTCCGATCACCCTTAAGGAAAGCGGTCAGCAGAGTGGGCGGGTGGTATCACACGATGGCTGTCCTGTCCGACCATCCGCGCCTGAATGGCATGAGAGTGCG
>JASHQG010000001.1 GCA_030037665.1 Acetobacteraceae bacterium | reverse complement strand
CGTGTGATCCAGGAGCACATCAAGAAGCCACTGGCCGAAGAGCTGCTGTTCGGGCGCCTGGTGAAGGGCGGTTCCGTCAAGGTGACGCTGAAGGACGGCAAGCTGGACTTCGAGATAATCGAAGCCGCGCCGCCCGCACTGCCGAAACCGGACGAGGATGGTGGCGACGGGTCGGACCGGGAACAGGAAGTCGAAGTGTAAGGCGTCGTGCCGTCAGGGGCGCGGTTGACTGAGGCGGCTGTCCCGTGACTGAAACAGCGGGTGGCGCGTCGTTATCTCATCGAAGGCCGGCAGCGGGTGGCACCCTCGTGCGGGTCCAGCCGCGAATGCCGGCGATCGTCGGAATGACGATGGCGAGCTGGCCTTCCTGTTATGTGGGTAAGGGCCGAATCAGTTCGTGCCATCCGTGCGCACTTACCACCCGAGCGAACGAACCGCTTCATGGCGGTTGGCGGTGTGACAAAGATTGACTTCTCGCAGGGACGACGGGTTGGACGACGGGTTGGCTGATCACGTCGCCGTTTCGATGACCACGGTCCCAACCTTTCCACCGCCTTCGACCGTCTCGTGGGCCAACGCGGTTTCCGCCAAAGGCATCCGTGCCGCGACCGACAACTTCCGTCCTGGCACGGCAATGAACCGCGCAATGTCCGACTGCGCGCGGCGCCGCGCTTCATGCGGCACACTCGGCAGCACCATGGCGTGGACCGCCAGGTTCTTCTGCATCAGCATCGCGGCCGACAGGCGCGGTTCGCGGTCGCCGTTTGATGCATAAAACGCCAGGCTGCCGCCCATCCGCAGCGAAGCGAGGGTCGCCGCCAAATTACCACCGAAATCCACGTCCACAACGTGATCGACACCGACTCCGCCAGTGATGTCACGCACGCACGCCGCCACGTTCTCGGTACGGTAATTGATCACATAGGCCGCGCCGCCGGCCCGCGCCCGTTCGGCTTTTGCGTCCGTACTGACCGTCGCGATCACGGTCGCGCCGGCCCAGGCCGCAAGCTGCACCGCATAGTGCCCCACCGCACCCGCGCCACCCGTCACCAGAACGATCTTCCCCTGCACGGGGCCAGCGACGAAGACGCAGCGATGGGCAGTCATTCCGGGAATACCCAGCGTCGCTCCTTCGGCGAACGACACGTGATCCGGCAGCGCCGTTACCAGATCGGCATCCAGTGCGATGTATTCCGCCGCGGTGCCCATCCAGCGGCCGTTGCGTTGGCCGTTGTAGAGCCAGACGCGCCTGCTGACCCAATGTTCCGCCACGCCAGGGCCAACGCGGTCGACCGTGCCAGCGCCGTCGCTGCAGGTGACGACACGCGGAAATTCCATTGGTGGCACCGGTCCCCGGCGGCGATACGTGTCGGACGGATTGACGCCGGCCGCCTCCAACCGCACCCGTACCTCGCCGGGGCCGGGGTCAGGCGTCGGCAGCTCGCCGTACACCAGGACTTCGCGTGCCGGCCCTTGCCGATCGTACCAGACCGCACGCATCAGGCCGGTCCCCAGCGTGCGGATGCAGCGTCGTCGGTGTCCTTCGCGTCGACCCATTGGCCTGACCCGTCTGCGAATTCCTCGCGCTTCCAGAACGGCGCCTTCGTCTTCAGCCAGTCGATCAGAAATGCAGTGGCTTCGAGCGCTTCGGCGCGGTGCGCGGCAGCCGTCAGCACCAGAACGATCTGTGCCCCCGGTGCCAGCCTTCCGACGCGGTGGATGACGATGCAGCCGAGCAGCTTCCAGCGACCTTCTGCCTCCTCGGTGATCCGCCGGATGGCGCGCTCTGTCATGCCCGCATAGTGCTCCAGGGTCATGGCCGCCAGATCCCCGCCCGAGCGCACAACGCCGACGAAGCAGCCAATGCCGCCGATGTCGGTGCGGTCGGTGGTCAGCGCCGCGAGTTCCGCGGACACATCGAAGTCCCATTCCTGCACGCGCAGCGTTGCCATCGCTCAGCCTCCCGTCACCGGCGGGAAGAACGCCACTTCGTCGCCAGAATGCACCGACGCTGAGGTTGGCGCGAACTCCTGGTTGATGGCGCAGCGCACGGCGCGGCGGTTGGCGAAGCCAGCCGCGTAGCCGCCACCGCGCGCCGCCAGGAAATCAACGAGATTTGCGACTGTCTCGACCTCCGGCGGCAACGTCAGCTCTTCACGCGCCGTGCCAATGCGCTCGCGCAGCCAGGCGAAATACAGAATTGTCACAGATATATCCGACATCACATCACTTCGCGGTGGGGATGGTCTGGATTGTCCCATCTGGCTTGATCACGGTGCTGGTGCCGTTCCCGTTCGGCACGACGATCGCTGTACCGCCGCCAGGCAGTGTCATCGTCTGATAACCCGCGCCGCCACCGGTGGTGACGCCCGTCCCGGTCGGAGTGTTCACGATCTGCCCACCTGGTCCGGGCGTAATCGCCGCTGGCGCCGAGGGTTTGCCCGCGGGACGCACGTGTGGTGGCCGTACCACGCCAGCCTGGTTCGAGGGTGGCGGTGTCGAGCTGCCCGTCGTCCCCTGCGGCGGCAGCGACGGTGGTTGGGTCGGCGCCGTGCCGCGACTGAGCGGCGAGCCGAGCGTCGGTTGCTGAGGTTCCGGCGTCAGTGAGCCGGATTGTTCCAACTCCTGCAGCGTGGGCTCTGGCTTGCTCGGGCCTGGCCAGATGTCGCCCGCCTCTGGCTGCAAGGGCGCCGGCGCGACTCGTCCCCCCATCACCCGGAACATGTTTTCCGAATCCACCGCCGGCCGATTCGGGTTGTATCCGGTCGTGAACGGCGCGTTCCACCAGGTGTTGTAACCCGCGCATCCAGACAGCAGCAGCAGCAGCAGAAGACCGAGCGACGCAAAACGCCACATGAACGGTTGGCTCCGAAATCGGGACGTGATTCTGCGCTCAGTTCGCTGGTGGCTCAAGCGCCGCCGGCTCGAGGACTGCCGCAATAACGGCGGAAGGATTGGTGAGCGGCACCGACTTCCCGTCGCAATCTGGCAGCGCTGGACCTGGCGCCCGCGCCACCGCGTCTGCGGTGTTCGCGCCAGAGCAGCGGCTTGCGCAGCGCCGTCACGAGGGGAGCTGACGCTTCGGCAGCGTATTCGGCCGCGGTCCGGCCGCGTGGTGCAGGCCGGCCGTCAAGTAGTCCCACCCGGTCCACAGTGTCAGCATCGCGGCGACCCACAGCATGGCCTCACCGATGGCTGAGACCGGCAGGAACGACAGGTGCAGCAATCGCGCCGCGCTGTCGCCGGCCAGCAGCGTTCCCACGGCGCCCATCTGGAAACCGGTCTTCCACTTGGCCAGCCGCGTGACCGGCAGGCCTATGCGGATCTCCGCCAGGTACTCGCGCAGGCCGCTGACCAATATCTCGCGCAGCATGATGATGATGGCGGGGAACAAGCCGAGTTCCGACACACGCTGCTGTCCGACCAGCATCATCAGCGCCGCGCCGACCAGCAGCTTGTCGGCAATCGGATCGAGCATGCGGCCGAGGTTGGATTGCTGACGCCGGCTGCGTGCCAGCTTGCCGTCGTAATAATCGGTGATGGCGGCAGCGGAGAACACGACGCAGGCGGCCAAGTCGGCAGCCGGCAGGCGCAGCGCCACCAGTGCCACCAGCAGCGGAATGGCGGCGATGCGCGATAGCGTCAGGACGTTCGGCAGGTCGGTCAGCACGGCTGGCACATTAGCGCCGAAACGGCGGTTCGTCAGGGGGTGCCCTGACCCGCACGCGTGACGCTTTTGCGGCGGTTGGCCGTTCCGGCGATCCAGGCTAAACCCGACCGGAACGCCCAAGGGCCCTTGATCGGGAGAAACAGCGATGCCCGACGCCGCCGTCGCCGAAATCAAGCCGCTTAGCCGCACCCAGATGGCCGCCCGTGTCGCGCGCGACATCCCGGAGGGCTGGTATGTCAACCTCGGCATCGGCATTCCCACCGCCGTCGCCGACCACGTGCCGCTCGAGCGCGAGGTCATCTTTCATTCCGAGAACGGCGTGCTCGGGATGGGGCCCGCGCCTGAAAAGGACAACATCGATCCCTGGCTGATCAACGCCGGCAAGCAATACGTGACGCTGCGCGCCGGCGGCAGTTTCTGCCATCACAGCGACAGCTTCGCGATGATACGCGGCGGGCATCTGGACCTGTGCGTGCTGGGTGCGTTTCAGGTGGCGGAGAACGGCGACATCGCCAACTGGGCCACCAGCGAGAACGATACCGCGCCAGCGGTTGGCGGCGCGATGGACTTGGCCGCCGGTGCGAAGCGCCTGTGGGTGATGATGGAGCACACCACGAAGGACGGATCGCCGAAGCTCGTCCGCACGTGCACTTACCCGCTGACCGCAGTCGGCGTGGTAAAGCGCGTCTACACCAACCTCGCGGTGATCGACATCACCGAGCGGGGCCTCGTCGTGCTCGACCTGGCGCCCGGTGTGACGCTCGACGGGCTGCAGGCGCGGACCGACGCACCGCTGCACCTGCCTGGCTGAATGCCGGTATAATCCGCGACCGAATCACCACCCGAGTCGTGATGCATGGTTCGGCTGCTGGGCCTCGATCCTGGTCTGCGCTTCACCGGCTGGGGCCTGATCGAGGCCGACGGCAACCGGCTGCGTCACATTGCCGACGGCGTCATCCCCACTGACGCCGAAAACTCTGTGCCGGAACGGCTGCGTGCCCTGCACGACGCACTGGCGACGTTGCTCGCCGAACACCAGCCGCACGAAGCCGCGATCGAGGAAAGCTATGTCAACCGGAATGGCACCACGACCCTAAAGCTTGGCTATGCCCGCGGCGTCGCGCTGCTTGCGCCGGCGCTGGCCGGCATTCCGGTCACTGAATATGCCGCGAAGTCGGTGAAGCTGGCCGTGGTTGGAACCGGCGGCGCCGACAAGGTGCAAGTGCAGATGATGGTGCGCCGCCTGCTGCCCGGTGCCGTGATCCGCCGCGCGGACGCAGCCGATGCGCTCGCGGTGGCCATCTGCCACGCGCATCACCGCGCCAGCCGCCACGTCATCGAATCTGCCGGGCGATGAGGGAGCCGCGCCGGTCACACTCGCTCTGGCTCGTCGTGATCGGGTTTGCACTTGTGACGCTGACGGCGGGCGGTGCCGCGCTATTGCTGCTCTCGCCAACCGGGCAAACCGTTTGGTTCATGGCCACGCTCTGCATCGCCAGTGCATTATGGCTGTTGGCGGTCATTGTCGTGCGACGCGGCAGCATGCCGCGCGGGGGAATGTGGATGGTGCTGGTGGTCGCCGCGGCGATGCGTATCATCACATTCACCACGCCGCCATTGCTGTCCACCGATCTCTACCGTTACGTCTGGGATGGCCGTGTGCAGCGCGCGGGCATCAACCCGTACCGCTACGTTCCTGATGCGCCGCAGCTCGCAGTCCTGCGCGATCAGATGGTGTTCCCCAATATCAACCGGGCGAGCTACGCGCACACCATCTATCCGCCCGCCGCCGAGGCGATCTTCGCAGCTGCTGCATTCCTCGCCCCTGGTGTCTACGGCATGAAAGCTGTGATGGCCGGCTTCGATGTCCTGTCCATCGGCTGCATCGCCGCGCTGTTGCGACTGACGGATCGGAACCCGACTGAACTGCTGATCTATGCATGGCTGCCGTTGCCCGTGTGGGAGTTCGCCGGCAGCGGTCATATCGACGCCGCCGCGACAGGACTGATGGCACTCGCATTACTGCTGTCCGTACTTGGCCAGCCGGCTCTGCTCGGCATCACGCTGGCCGCTGCAACCCTCACCAAGTTCCTGCCGGGTGCGGTCTTGCCGGTGTTCTGGCGCGACGGCCGATGGACGCTGCTGTTCGCCTTCATCGCGACAGGCATCGCGCTCTACTTGCCTTATCTCGGCGTCGGTCGCGGTGTGTTCGGATTCCTCCATGGCTATACGGTCGAGGAGGGCCTGCGCAACGGCCGGGGTATCTTCCTGCTCGACGTCCTCTCGCGTTTCGGCTCGCTGCCGCATTGGGCGGCCACCGCCTATTTCGTGCTCGTCCTCGCCGTGCTCACCGCGTTGTCGGCCCGCTTCGCGTTCAGCGGCGCGTCGTCGGGTTCCCGATCAGAGCACATTGCGTGCCAGGCCCGGCGCGCGGCAGTCCTCGGCGCCGTCCTGCTGGTCGCGATCTCGCCGCATTACCCCTGGTATTTCAGCTGGCTGGCGCCGCTCGTCTGCGTGACACCGCTCGCCAGCGTGTTGTGGCTGCTGGCCGCTGCGCCGCTGTTGGCGCATGATTCGGTGGAACACCTCATCGTGCCGCTCACCGTCTATGTCCCGGCCGGAATTCTCGCCTTGCGTGACCTTCACAAGGCCTGCGTGCCGACGAAATCGGCCGCAACGGACGCCCTGGAGGAGCCCGGATGACCGCGACCGCGCTCAAGGATCCACGTCGCTATTTCGAGGCCGTGCAGCAGCGCGAGACCGTCGCCGTCGCCCCGCCGGTGTGCCTCTATCTTGAGGTTACCAACCGCTGCAACCTCTTGTGCGAGACCTGCCCGCGCACGTTCGAGGCGCTGGAACCGCCTGGCGACATGAGCTGGGACCTGTTCATCCGCATCGTCGACCAGGTGCCGGACGTGGCCCGCGTGGTATTGCACGGCGTCGGCGAACCGATGCTGGTGAAGTCGCTGCCGCGGATGATCCGTTATCTGAAGGATCGCGGTGTCTACGTGTTGTTCAACACCAACGGCACTCTGCTGACGCCAACGCAGCGACGGCCGCTGATCGAGGCCGGCCTCGACGAGCTGCGCGTGTCGCTAGACGCCGCTGACGGGAAATCGTTCATTGTTGTGCGCGGCAAGAATTTCTTCGACCGCATTGTGCGCAACGTGCGAGAGTTCACGGCCTTGCAACGCGAGACCGGTGCCACGACACCGCGCGTGTCGCTTTGGCTGACCGGATTGAAGGAGACGATCGGCCAGCTTCCAGCCTTCGTACGTCTGGCCGACACGATGGGCGTGCGTGACGTCTATCTGCAACGCCTGGTGTTCGACGAATCGGGTTACGGACTGGCGCGGGCGGGATCGTCCTTGTTCGAATCCCTGCGGGCTGAGGAATTGCAGGCGATCGACGAGGCCACGCGGCTTGCCCGCGATCTTGGCATCACGCTTGATGCGTCCGGCGCAACGGAGCCTGGCCTGAGCCTGAAACGACCGGCCGAGCCACAGCCCTGGTCGGCCTGCCGCCGTCCGTGGTCGCTGATGTATTTCACAGCGCACGGACGCGTGCTGCCGTGCTGCGTCGCGCCATTCTCTGCCCGCGGCTACGAGACCTACACGCTCGGCGACGCAACGCAGCAGACGCTGCGCGAGATCTGGAACAACGCCGCGTATCGGCAATTCCGCGGCGATCTGTTGAGCGACAGGCCGCCCAAGCCGTGCGCGAACTGCGGCCTGCGCTGGAGCCTGTGAGCGAACAAATCTTTCCGGCTTCGCGCCATCGGCCGAGGCGCGAGAGCGCGGGCGGTGATGGGCCAAGGGCCACGTACCCCATGATGGTGACCGCCGTCATCCCCACCCTCAACGAAGCTGGAACAATTGCTGCCGTCATCGCCGAACTTCACAGCAACGTCAATTGCGATGTTATCGTCGCTGACAGCGGCAGCCGGGACAACACGCCATCGATCGCGCAATCCGCCGGAGCCCGCGTCGTCTCTCTGACTGAGGGAGGATACGGCCGCGCCTGCGCGGCCGGGGCTGCCGCCGCTGCGCCCGACGCCAGCGTTGTTTTGTTCCTCGACGGCGACGGCGCCGACCGAGCCGACCTCGCCGCTCGGCTCATTGCGCCGATCCAGGCCGGCACACATGACTTCGTCATTGCCTCGCGCGTGCGCGGTGAACGCGAGCCAGGGTCGATGCTCTGGCACCAGGTGCTGGCTGGCCGTCTCGCTGGCTGGATCATCTCGGCCCTGTACGGCGTGCAGTACACCGACATGTGCGCCTTCCGTGCGATCCGTCGCGATGCATTCGCCCGGCTCGACATGCGGGAAAACACGTACGGGTGGAACATCGAGATGCAGATGAAGGCGGCGCGCGCCGGGCTGCGCATTCTGGAACTGCCAATGCCATACCGACGTCGCGCCGGAGGAACCTCGAAGGTCGCCGGATCGTTGCGCGGCAGCTTGCTCGCCGCGGGGCGCATCGCCCTGACGATCCTGCGTGTCGCCGCCGGGTAACGCGCTCGTCGGGTCAATTCGTCCTGCGTGCGGTCGCCTCGATCGTCGCGTCCTCGCAGCCAAAATGATGACTGCTCCCGACGCACGTCGGTCGTAGGGCGGTCCTTGGCAACTACCCAAAAACCGACACGCTTGATGGACTACGCGCCTCGAATTTGGTGAAGGTTTCCGAACACTGGCCCCCGTCTCTTACGCTCGACCCGTGAGGGCCAGCGTCCGGAACCTTTACCAGGCCAGTCATTCAAGGTAAGAAACGAGCCGCTCGAAACCGGACGCTCGCGTGAGGTCCATCTCGGCGGGTCTGTACCGCCGGACCTAGCTGCCAACCGGCCGCTCGCCAGCTCTGTTCAACGCCGCGTCGATATCAGCTTCCCATTGCTCGCGTGGCAGCTCGTGAACGAGTTCTATCTCGTTGCCATCGGGATCGGTGAGACGCACGCTGTGGGTGACGCCGCGCTCGACGCGGCCGTAGAGTTTCAGGCCATGTGCAGCCAGGAAGTCGATCTGCTTCTGCCAGGCCTCACGGGTCGGATAGGTGATGGCAACATGATTCAACGCTTGCACGTCGACCTGGCGATCGGCCGGTAGTGAGGATCGCTCAATCAACGCGATATCGTGGTGACGCAGCCTGCCGTCGAGCTCGCCGCTGTAAAAACGCATCGCCGGGCGCTGGTTGTCGTCGGACGTGTGCCGGCGCAACGTGCCGACCTGTTTGAAACCGAGACACTGGGTCCAGAAGCGATGTGCGTCCTCGAGGTTTCGTACGTTGAGGACGAGGTGGTTGAGGCCGCTCGGCGTCTGCGGCACATGTCCTATGTTCGCGTGAGCAGTCATGGGTTACTCCCCTGAATCAGGCATTGCGGATTGAGAGTGCGTCACGATCGACGCCGCCAATGCATCATCCGCGTTCCACGCTGATAGCGGTCGCGTCGATCGCGGCCGCCACCGCGTTCACTTGCTCGCCACTCAACGGCCCGCGTGCGAGCCGCAGGCGCAGGGCGAGCCTCAGGTTTTCCATCGCGCGCAGGATCTGCGGCGGCGGTCCGCCGCCATGCACGCGGCCGGCCTCCTGCATGCGCGCGAGCAGAGCGTCCACTGCCGGGCGATAAGCATCGAGATAGGCTGTGCCTTCAGCCGTGATCGCATGCAGCTTCTTGGCGCCGTCACCGGGACTCACGGTGACGTAGCCGAGTTCTTCAAGATGAGTGAGGGTCGGGTAGATCACGCCCGGGCTCGGGCTGTACGCGCCGCCGACCTGGTCCTCAATTGCCCTGATGATTTCGTAACCGTGCCGCGGCTTTTCGGCGATGAGATAGAGGATGACGAGGCGCAGATCGCCATGCGCGAAGAAGCGGCCGAGGCCCGAACGGCCTCTATGGCCGCGGCGGCC
>JASHQG010000485.1 GCA_030037665.1 Acetobacteraceae bacterium | reverse complement strand
ACGCTTTCGCCTCTTTCACGTGCCTGCACGCGGCGACAAGGAGCAGCGCGGGTAACGCAGGATGCTCTGTCACGAGTCACCCGCCTGATGGACATGCCCGACCAACGGGAGCGCAGAGCACGACCTCGGGTTTGAGGTGCACTTGCGCGGTCCAATGGTCCAGAAAAGGTTCGAGATGCAGCAGGGGCGCTGCATTTCGGATCTCTGACGCATGAATTATTGGCGGTCGGCACTTGGCAAATCGTCGTTTCGCTCATATGAAAGATTGCCTCAAGCAGAATACAACCAGAGCGTGGGGACATGTTTTTCGAGCAGGAAATAGCCAAGGCGCGACGATGGCGGTCGATTTCCCGGCCTCGTCGCTCGACATGATCACCGCCCCGCAGTTCTGCGCCGCACAGGCGCCGGCCAGTCGGACAACTGCCGATCTTTCCGAGGCATCGGGGCTGAGCGAGTCGGCCAGTCTATGTGCCAACCGGATCGACGAAATGCCATTCATGAAGTTGAATAGCCTCTTTCATCTGCGGCATCCGGTTGAGACTGCCGCCGTGGTCTTTATTGATGGCGACGCGGCGACCGGTGCCGGTGCTCAGTTGCGCCAACGATGACCAAGCTCGACGACGGGGCCAACGCCGAAAGCCTTACCGTCTCACTGCAATCGCCCAGCGACCGCGACATTCTCGGATACAGCCGTTATGTCGTCGGTGCCGCCGCGTTCTTCGCGATGGCCGCCACCAGCCCGTTCGAATACGCCTGGAGTTCGATGTCCGGGCACATTGGTGCGAATTACGGCTGGTCGCATGGTAACGTTGGCTGGATGTTTACGCTGTTCGTGATTTTCCAATCGATTGGTGCCCTGCCGGGTGGTATGTTGCGCGACCGCTGGGGCCCGCGATGGACAACCGCGGTCAGCGGCTTGTTTCTGGGATTGGGGGTTTTTGCGCTGGCTCTCGGGCCATCATATGCGTTTGTGCTGACGCTCTGGTGCATCGGCAGCTTCTTCACCGGTTTTGTCTACAACAATGCGGTGACGACAGCAAACAAGTGGTTCCCCGATCATCGAGGTTTGATGACGGGCATTATTGCCGGTGCGTTTTCCTGGGGGTCCCTACCATTTATCTTTTCAATTCGGGCGATACCTCGGAACGCGCCGCCGGCCGTCTTTTTCCACGTGATCTACGTCATGGCCGGCATTCTGGGGGCCATGACGGTTCTCGCGGCGCTATTGCTGAAGGACCCTCCGGTTGGTTGGCGTCCTCCCGGGTGGGCGCCAATGGCCACGCCGATGAGGCGACCGTCGGAGCACCAATATTCGATCGGCGAGGCGATACAGACCTGGCAAATGTGGGTCCTGATCGTTTCCTTCGTGTTGATTTCCAGCGCCGGCTTGGCGGGGATCAGCAAAATGGTTCAGTATTCCAATAGCTTTGAATTCGCCGCTACGGCGGCGACCGCGGCGGCGGGCGGCATCGCCATTGCCAATGGTTTCGGCAAATTGATTCTCGGCGGGCTGTCAGAATGGTTTGGCGCCGACAACATGATGATCTTCTCCTATACGCTCTGCGGCGTCCTGCTGTTCCTCAGCATATATGCCGGCCTGACCCATCAGGAACTGCTGTTTGTTTGCGTCGCGATCGCCGCGATCTTTTTCTGGGCGTCGCTCTTTTCGCTGTTTCCGATCGTGATTGGCCAATACTACGGCGAGGCGGCAGCGGGCGGCAATTATGGCATGCTGTACGCCATCGCCAAGGGATCGGGTGGCCTCTACGGTGGGATTCTTTCGACCGTGCTGATCATACAGCATGGCTTCTCGGTCGCCATCGGGGTGGCCGGCATTATGGCGATCGTCGCAGGCCTCATCATTATCCCGCTGAAGTTCGCACCACCCGTTTGGCGAGAAGCTCTCCTGGCGCCAGCGGAGGGCGTGCCCGGCGTCGCAACCGGCCATTCGGGCTTGCCGCTGAGAAGCGGACCCGAAACGGTCTAGTAACGTGTTCGCGGGATAAGTCACGCGCCGAACCCGAGGGTTCCGTGATCCGGCAGGCCAGCACGCCGTGGTGATTGCGGAGATGGCGGGCACAACGCCGCGGCTGGATCGAGATCACGCATTGCAGATATCGGCGTGACGGCTTGCGCGACACAAGCGATGCCACCGATGCCAATCGGTTATCATCGAGCGGCACCTTCCGCCATCGGAAAGCTGCGAGCGACCACGCGAGAGCCGGCTCCGTGAGGTGGTGAATGCAAGTCACGCCATCAGCCAGACGGACTGCCCGAGGCGCATGCTGCCGCGTGATCTGACGCCGTTCGCCAAGTCCGGTGCGGTTTCTACCCTTGGCGCGCAAGGGACGCCGGTAGGTCGTCAACGGGCCTTGCTGACGCGCGCGCACGAGGCTGAGGGACGGGACGCGAGCTCGTCCGCAGCCGTCATCGACAGCCGGACGGTGAAGACCGGGCCGAGCGTCTAAGCCGCTCAGAAGACAAGGACGGACCGCAATCGAAATATCTCGTCGATACGTTCCGCGTGCTCGCGAGCGCCGTTGTTCGCGCCACCGACGTGCAAGACCGCGACGAGGCGCTGCGCCTGTTGCGAGAGATCTGCGGGGCCCTTGCCTGGCTGCGCCGCGTCTTTGTCGACGACGCCGATGCCCGCAGCAGGCTTGAACGGGCACTGGCGGAGCCGGGGACCGGGCTGTCGCGATCGTGCCAACGGCGCAACATCGCCAAGGGCTTTGTGTTGCTGCCGCAGCGCCGGGTGGTAACATGGAAGAAGACCTCTCGCCGACCCGAGTCTCATTCTGCCGTTAGTGGAACAAATCATGTGCCATCAACCAGTCGTGACGGGAATGCTCTCAGAATGCGGGACTGCGCCTCGGGTTCGGGCCGCGCTGTAAATAGAAGTGGAGTAGACAGGTCGTGCGACTTGAGAGGGTTCAGATCACCAACTTCCGATGCATCAACGATAGTCAAGAGTTCACACTGGCCGACGTGACCTGTCTGGTCGGTAAGAACGAATCGGGCAAGACGGCGATTCTTGAGGCGCTCGAACGCCTGCAGCCATACGACGCGACTCGGAACAAATACAACAGGCTGCGCGACTACCCCCGTGAGCATCTGTCCGAATACAACGATCGGCACGCGGGAGGCGCGGCCAATGTCGTCCGGACAGTATGGAGGCTGTCTCCAGGTGACATTGCGGCGGTGGAGAAGCACTTCGGGCCACGATGCCTACAGGAAGACACCGTCGAGGTATCGAAGGGATACGGGCAGGAGAAACCATCCTGGATCATTAACATCGATCAGCCAAGGATTGTGAGGTTCCTTCTCGACGAGTGCGGCGTGGACGACGAACAACGCAGTGAGCTCACTTCGCTCGGCTCACTCGAAAACATTCACGCCGACCTTGCAGCGCGGACACCAGAGTTATCCGCGGCATTGCAGGATTTGAAGGCTCGACTGGACCCGCTGCGAGAGCATAGAGCAGTACTGGCGATTATCGACTTGCTGCAGCCGCGAATGCCGCGCTTTCTCTACTTCTCGAACTACGACCGCATGAGCGGCGATGTGTCGATTGACCAATTGCGGCAGGACATCCAGCAGAACAGGGTCTCGCCAGGCGATCACGTTTTTAGGGCATTCCTTGAATTCGCGGGTACCAACCTCGATGAACTCGCAGGGGTGAAACACTTCGAGGAGTTGCGCGCACTCATCGAAAGCGCCTCTATCCGCATCACGCGGCAGATTTTTGAGTATTGGTCTCAGAACAGACATCTCAAGGTAGCCTTTACCATCGATGCTGGGAGGGCCGGCGATCCCCCTCCGTTCAACACCGGCACCATCATGCGGGCGCGCATCTACAACCCGCTCCATGATATGACCGTCCCGTTCAGCGATCGCAGTGCGGGTTTCGTGTGGTTCTTTTCCTTCCTTGTGTTGTTTTCGCAAGTGAAGAAGTACCACGGCAACGTCATCATCCTTTTGGACGAACCCGGCTTGAACCTTCACGCAAAAGCCCAGGGGGACCTGCTTCGCTACTTCAAGGAAAAGCTGCGGCCCGAGCATCAAGTCATCTACACCACTCATTCGCCTTTTATGGTGCCGGCAGACGATCTCGCAAGCGTTCGCACCGTCGAGGATGTCGTGACCGAGCGTGGTCCGTTCGACTACGAATCAATTGGAACGAAAGTAGGCGACGACGTGCTGAGCTGCGACCGCGATACCCTACTTCCCTTGCAAGGCGCGCTTGGTTACGAAATCACACAAAGTCTGTCTGTGGGCGAGCATACGCTTCTTGTGGAAGCGCCGTCGGACATCCTTTATTTGGAGGCAATTTCAGCCGAACTAGCGGCTCGCAAGCGGACTGCTCTCAACCGTCGCTGGACCGTATGCCCCTGCAACGGCGTCGACAAGGTTCAGGCATTCATGAGCCTGTTCGCCGGCAGTCAGCCGCACGTCGCTGTGCTGGTCGGTCTTGCGGCGGGCCAGAAGGGTCAGGCGGAGAAGCTTCGGCGCAGCGAGTTACTCAAGGCTGGGCACATTCTGAACATTGCGGATTTCTGCGCCAAGGAGGACGGGAATATCGAGGACATGTTCGCACCTGACCTCTATGCGACGATACTGAATGGCACCTATCAGCTGGCCGGCGGCCAGAAGCTAACCGGGGAGCGGCTCCTGCAGGTCAAGGTTGGGAGCGACCGTATCGTCAAGAAAGCTGAGGAGATCATGCAAGGTTTGCTCGCACCGCATGCACCGGAGTTTAGCCACTTTGCTCCGGCGTCCTGGCTTGCGCAGCACCCGGAGACCTTGAAAGGCGAGGGACTGGCGATCAATGTGACGCTCGATAGATTCGAGAATCTATTCGTGGCCCTGAATTCACTTCTGTTCGTGACACTGAATTCACTGGTGAACTGAAACCGGACAATCGATCAGCTGACGTGCCATAAGTCTCCTCTGCCGCTAGCATCACGGGACGCGGATAGATCCGGTCCTGCTCTGTCTCTCGCGGCTCGCATGACAAGGGTCGCATTGTGTATGCGTGATCGAAGTCCGATTACTAGACCGGCACGGCGCGCGGCGATCGTGCTGATCGCAGCACGGCGAAGTCCTTCGGTCTCCGGCACGCGGGAATGAGCCAGAGGCGCGGTGGTCACGCCCCGAACGCAAAAGGCGTCGCGGGGACGTGTCGTGCCCGCTTCGCGTTCTGCGCCGGCGCGTGCCGGAGAGCGGAAGTGTGCAGACGCAATTTGCATTGGCTTCGCCAATGCGGCCTGACATGCCCGTGGCGAGTTTTCACCACCTGCCACGCCCACCGATCGGCGTCGTTGCCATGACCGGCGCCGAGCGTACACACCGCGCCCGCGCGAAGGCCCGGCAGGCCCGCGCGGTCGCCCGCCGTGCCAAAAAAATCGTCACGCCATCCACCTGTGCGCCCTCTACGGCCGCCACACGACCGCTCTCGCCCGGCATGCTTGGCGCGGGGTAGGAAGTCCCGAACTTGATGCCGCGCGCCGCCCTCAACGTGGAAGCCCTCACTCGCCGCCACGGCTGCGCCCGTCATGCCGCTGCGCCTGGAGCAGCCGGGCCCTGGGAGGTCTGCTGGGATACCGCCATGCCACCGTCCGCCATGACCTGCGTCGAAGCCTGCATCCGGTACCGCCACCAACGAAAACGATCTTCGCGACCGCCGACGTGCCACCCGCCGACGCGTTCGACTACTGGCAGGATGTGGTCTGCGCAACCATCGTCAAGCACGAGGGGGAGACGTTCGAGCGCAGCACATTCTACGGCGAGCTGCGCAGTGGCGGGTTCCGGATTCGGCGCCCAGATTGGTTGCAGCAGCCTGAGAACGTCTGCGGTTGTGATTGCGGTGCAGTCCAACCTGCGGAGGGTCTGGGTAGCATACGCCACGATCGTGCTTTCCCACTGTGCCACGTGCTTGGCGTTAAGCCAGCCTGATTTGTTCGCCGCGATGTAAGCCTTCGCCGCTTGAGCGAAGGCGGACGCGCGCGCCGGTTGCACGTTCTCCGCCTGCCGCGCCTCTGTGCGCTGGTCGATCGGGTCAATATCGTTTGCGGGCAGCTTGCGGGCCGCCGCTGCCTCATTGCGCGCTCCGCCGATGACACCGCCGGGAAAGCGCCCAGGTCCATCTCACGCGCCTTGTCCTGACGCTGGTAGCGGAACGCCTACGAGCGCCGCTCCGCGCTCACCACGTGTAGCCAAAGCCGGCCGCCGTCGCCGCGCGTACTGATCCCTCTGCGCTCAACTACCTTCGCGGTCAGTTTCTGGTTCATCCCGAGCACTCCGCCGAGCCGCACCTTCCGCCATCACCCACAACCTGACCGCGGATTGCAACGCAGCGACGTGGAGCCATGCGGAGTGAAATTCGCGGATTTCTGCGGTTTTTCAAAGCTTGGGAGAGTGCGGACCGTGCCGAAAATCGGCCCATGGCGGAGGGGATGAGATTCGAACTCACGGTACGGCTTGACACCGTACAACGGTTTAGCAAACCGCCGCCTTCAGCCACTCGGCCACCCCTCCGCCGGGGAAGCGCATACCCGGGGCAGGCCCGGACACGGCGTTTGCGAGGGCGGTTCTAGGGGAAACACCACCCCAGCGTCAAACACGGTGGCGTCGGCGGTGTCCTGCCGTTCGGGTATTCAGCTTTCATGCGCAGGCGACCGCGTAGACGTCCTCAACCCCTTGGGGCAGCCGATACTCCCGCCACGAGGCGCCGCTATCGCCGGTCCCGAATACCTGGCCGCTGCGGGTGACACAAGCGATCCGCACGGGATCGGCCGGGTGTTCTGCGACTGCCATGAGGGTCGACTCTGCCTTGACGCCATGATCGATCCGACTCCAGGTCGCGCCCAGATCCGCGCTGCGATAGAGCGACCCGTCAGTACTGAACGCGGCCGGAGACAGGCAGGTGTAGAGCACATGTGGGTCGTGCGCAGAAACGATAACGTCGTGGCAGTAAGTCAGTGGCGAGAATCGGCCGATCTCGGCGTCATGCCACGTGGCACCGCGATCATTGCTGCGGAACAGTCCCATTCGAAGGCCAAGGAACACGGTCTCCGGCGCCGCAGGGCTGATGGCGGTGGCGTGTGAATCAAGCATTCCCTCGCAGACCCCGCAGTGCCGGCCGCCCACGTTATTCTGATAGCGCGGCTGGTCGGCGAATCTGATCAACGGCGCCGACATGTCCGACCAGGTCTCACCGCCATCGGTGCTGCGGATGACGCCGCTCACCTCGAGCGCTGCGTAGATGTCGTCGGGCCGACTGGGATCGACGGTGATGCGCAGTACGCGGCTGTCGAAACCCGCGCGCTCGCAATGCGCCGGCGAGACGGCGTTGCGGAGCCGGTGCCAGTTGGCGCCTCCATCGAGGCTGCGATACAGCGCGATCGGCGCCGATCCGGCGTACAGCACGTTCGGCCGCGTCGGATGGATGGTGAGCGACCAGATCATCACGTCAGGCTCGGGAAAGCCCAGCCGTTGCCAGTGATCGCCGCCATCAGTGCTGCGATACGGCCCATCCTGCGTGCCGGCCAAGATTTCGTTCGGATTATCCGGCCGAACCAGAATCGTATGCACTTCGGCGTTGACGGGCAGGCCGTTTACCAAACCTTCCCAGTCACCACCATCATGTCCGCGGCGGAACAAGCCGGCGCGTGTCGCGGCGCCCTGCTGCGACCGGGCGGCACCCGCGCCCGCGAAAATACGTGTGGCTGTGGCGTTCATGGTACTTCCCCTGTGCGGCAGCGGCGCGGGCGACGGGCGTCAGCTGAGCGCAACCTCGAATCCGCGCTTGGTGCCCGGCCGCGCCATCATCGTGTTGTACCAGCGCTGCACGTTGGGGAAGTCCGCGAGGTTCACCTGGTGCCGCTCATGCCGCCACGCCCAGCCAAGGATCGCGAAGTCAGCGATCGAGCAGTCGTCGGCGACGTAGTCCCGTCCTTCCAGCCGCTTGTCCAGCACGCCGTACAGCCGCCGCGTCTCCTTGGTGTATCGATCCAGCCCATAGCGCCGGTCCTGTTCGTTCTCCACTTGCAGAAAGTGATGCACCTGGCCGGGCATCGGACCGAACCCGCCCATTTGCCACATCAGCCATTCCAGCACCGGCACCTGAGCGCCCAGTTCCGAGGGATAGAACTTGCCGGATTTCAGCCCGAGATAGATCAGGATCGCGCCTGACTCGAACACGCTGATCGGCGAACCGCCGGGACCTTCCGGGTCGATGATTGCCGGAATGCGGTTGTTCGGACTGATCTTCAGGAAGTCAGGGTTGAATTGCTCACCCTTGGAGATATTCACCGGATGGACATTGTATGGCAGCCCCATCTCTTCCAGCGCCACGCTGATCTTTCGCCCATTCGGGGTGTTCCAGGTGTGGAGTTCGATCGCCATCGCCGCTGCCTCCCGCTCATGCGGCCGCGACTGTGCCTGCCCCCGCGACAGCACTCAAGCCCGCTGCTATTCTGCGCGTTACCCACAGACCACTGACCTTCGAGATGAAGCTCGCCACCTGGAACGTCAATTCGATCCGCCAGCGCGAAGCGCATGTGCAGCGTTGGCTAAAGGCGAATCAGCCCGACCTGCTGATCCTGCAGGAGATTAAGTGCGAGGCTGCGGCTTTTCCATCGTTACCGCTCCACGGCCTGGGCTACACGAGCGAGGCCGTGGGTCAGAAAGCGTATAACGGGGTTGCCGTCCTTAGCCGGATTCCATTCTCTGTGACGCAGCGCGCCCTGCCCGGCCTCCCGGCAGACGACGTCCAGGCGCGCTACCTGGAGGTCGTGGCCGACGGCATCACCGTTGCCGCTATCTATCTGCCGAACGGCAATTCGCGCGGCGACGACGGGTTCGCCTACAAGTTGGCGTGGATGGATGCACTGGCCGATCGGGCCGCGGAACTGCTGGAGATGGACACACCGCTGGTGATCGCCGGCGATTTCAATGTCGCACCAACCGACGACGACTACGCACCCGGCGCTTTGTCGGCGACCGACGCGCTCGTTCGGCCAGAAAGCCGTGCGCGCTTCCGGCGGCTGATCTGGCAGGGCCTGACTGACGCGGTGCGGGCGGTGCATCCACACGGTGCCATCTATACCTTTTGGGACTATCAGGCTGGTGCGTGGCAGCGCGACCTTGGTCTGAGGATCGACCACGCCCTGTTGTCGCCCACTCTGGCTGAGCGCTTGGTCGCCGCCGATCCCGACAAGGAGGAACGCGCGAAGCCGCAGCCTTCGGACCACGTGCCCGTGGTCATCGAGCTCCATTGAATGCTCTGGCCGTGTCGCGGTGTTGCCGCCCCGATCGAGCGGGAGCTTGTGTTGCTGCCCCGACGACTCCGCTGCCGTACAGTCCGAACAATGCCGCTGACGCGCCGGGTTCGGCGTGTTCGATCACCGCACCGGCCCCTCGCCACAGGACAACGTTCCGGATACTTATCGGCCCGCCGTTGAGTGGTGCGTCCGGATAGCGCCCGTCATCGTGGCCGCGAATTCTAGAGCCGGACCCGTACCCCGCCAAGCCGGCCGCGCATTTGCGACTCGAACCGCTTCATGTGGACCGGCATCAATCATCCTGCCGGGGTGTACCGAGGCCCACCACATGGCCCCAGTGCGTGCCCGAGCTTGGAACGGACCGGTTGCCGGGTATTCGAAACCACGCAGGCCTTCCAGGACATTTCGCGGAACGATCGGCCCGGCGATCTTCGCCTCAGGATCGAGATCCCGTCCTACCGCCGACCTGCAGGGACTGCCGATGCTCCCGCCGCTAGCCCTCTCCCGCGTCCTGCAACACCCGCCGCGCCCGGCTGAAATCCGCGTCCGCCACCATCAGCCGGCGCGGAATGGCACCAATGCTGCCATCCATGACGCTGGCGTGCTGATCCAGGAGCACCGTCTCGATCCCGGCATCACGCAGCAATACCGTCAGAAACGACAGCCGCACCGGGTCGTTTGATTTCGCCACTTCCCGCATTTGTCCATCGTGGCGGCGCGACGGCCCGAAATGCAACAACGACGGCCTGCGTTGCCTTGACCTCGTTTCGCCGCCGCCGATATGGTGCCCGTGCCCCATGCGGATGCCTGCCCGGACATGAATTCGAGCGCCACCAGCGTGCTCCCGTCAGGGCTGTCGGCCACCCAGGCGACCCCGGCGCGCGGAGAGGAAGATGCCCTGACCTCGCTGATGGCGCAGGTCGGTGGCGATCTCGAAGCGTGCAACCGCACGATCGTCGCGCACATGGACAGCCCGGTGGCGCTGATCCCGCAGCTCGCGGCGCATATCGTGGCCGCTGGCGGAAAGCGGTTGCGGCCGTTACTGACACTCGCTTCCGCACGGTTGTGCGGATATCCCGGCGCCGCAGACGGCGAGCGCCACATCCGCCTCGCGGCCTGCGTCGAGTTCATCCATACCGCGACCCTGCTGCACGACGATGTGGTGGACGAAAGTGTGTTGCGCCGCGGCCTCGCCTCGGCCAACGCGGTCTTCGGCAACAAGGCGTCCGTGCTGGTGGGCGATTTCCTGTTCGCCCGCGCCTTCCAGCTGATGGTGGCCGATGGATCGCTGAGCGTGCTGTCGATCCTGTCACAAACCGCGGCGACAATCGCGGAAGGCGAGGTGCTGCAGCTTGTCACCCAGAACGATCTCTCGACGCCCGACGCACGCTATCTGGAGGTGATCAAGGGCAAGACGGCTGCGCTGTTCTCGGCCGCTTGCCAGGTCGGCGCGGTGGTGGCCGACCGGCCTGTTGCGGAGGAAATGGCGCTGGCGAATTACGGCATGAACCTGGGCATTGCCTTCCAGCTCGTGGACGACGCCCTGGACTATACGGCCGATCAGGCGAAGCTGGGCAAGACGGTCGGTGACGATTTCCGCGAGGGCAAGATCACGCTGCCGGTGCTGGTTGCGTACCGAGCGGGAGATGCGGCTGAACGCGCCTTCTGGCGGCGCACGATCGAGGCGAGCGAGCAAGCGGACGCAGATCTGGACGAGGCGTTGCGCCTGATGGCGCGGCGAAACGCGATCAGCGAGACGCTGGTGCGGGCGGCTCATTTCGCTTCGGTAGCCAAGAGAACGCTGGATGTTTTTCCGGAGAGCAGGCTGCGGCGGACGTTGGCCGATGTTGCCGACTACACGGTTAGTCGCGGGCGATGACAGCAAACACTTCTCCCGCTTCAACTGGGAGAGATCGCCGCGGAGCGGCAGATTAGAACGCAGAGCACAAAATCTCCGTCGGTACCGTCTTTCAACCCGTAGGCCTTTGCGTCTCGACGTCGCACGCTCCCCGGAGCGCTGACATCGGCATCGGCGGCGGACGCATCAGGCTCAGACGGCGATGACTTCCGAGGCATGCAGAGCGGCGGCGACGATCGGTGCGGCGGCGGCGCTCATCTTGTCGCCTTCGTGCGCGACGCCGGGCACGTCGATGATCGTCCAGTTGCAGTGGGTGCCGAGCCGCCCCTCCATCGCGCGCGCATTGGCGATGAAGCGATGCGCGCGCTCGAGGCGCGTACCGCCCTGACGCATCGACGCGGGGTCTTTCGGAAAGTGCTCGGCGGTCGCGTCGATGTCGTGCGTGCCGGCCATGACGGTAAGGCGGAATTGCAGGAACTGGCGCACGTCGTCGTTCGTCAGGCCAATGCCACCAAGGCCGAACGGAAAACGTGTGTCGAGCTCGGGCATCGAATACGTGCCGGCATTGGCTGCCACCGCGGTGGCGACGCGCGCACGGTAGCCAAGCGCCAGCATGCGATGCACGAACTGGCTGCCGGCGGAGTGGCCGAACAAGCCGTAGCGCCGACGGCGCGTCACGCCCTGTGCCCGCAACTCCGCGAAGATGCGCTCGTCGATCGCGTAGGTCGACGCCTCGCTCGGGTTCGGCAGGCCGGCGTCGTCCAGCAGATTGCCGTGGTTGTACCAGCGCGATCCCGGAAATGACACATCCGAGAACTCTGGAGCGATGACCAGGATGTCGGCTTTGTCGACCAGCGGCAGCCAGTAGTTACGGTAGTCGTCACCGTTGCGGCCTCGGCCGTGATGTACGAACACGACCGGCGTGTCAGGCGTGAATTGGTGCGGCCGTGCGGTGCGCAGCGTCAGCGGACGCAGCGGGAATTGCGGATCGACATAGGCGATTTCGTTTGCGCCCGAATGTGCGACGAGTTCGTGCAGGTCATTCATGCCTAAATATTGGCACAGGATATCGCAGCAGCATAGGTCGTGCGCGGCGCGCATCTTTCCCGACGCGGCGCGGCGATGAACTGGATCCTGCGTGGCGGGGGTTGCGGCGAGGCGGCCAACACCTTGTCATGCCTCGGAATGGTCCATGCCCTGCAATAACCTGAGGGAGAGAACGCATGCCCGCCGTCGCGCACGATCACTCACGTTGGGATCCCACGGATCAGATTGGCGCCGGCAATCTGCTGACGGCCGAACGGCGGCTTGCCGCGCCGGCCTCCGTACGTGAGGGCCTCGTTTACGATGTGAGTCACGAAATCGGCATGGGTGCGCCGTTCCTGGTGCCGAACCAGACGCCGTTCCTTTTGTCCATCTGGGCGTCGTGGCGCGACAGCATCAAGCGCCGGTGCAAGCTGGGCGCCATGAACGACGCCGGCGCGAACGTCGAGCGCATCGAAATGACCGCGCATGTCGGCACGCACATCGACACGCTCGGACGTTTTTTCGAAAGGCGATCACCTCTGCAACGGGCTTTCCGCGTCGGATAGAGTCGCTGACTGGGGCCTTGAGAAGCTTGGCACAGAGCATGCACCGCCCATGATCACCCGCGCGGTTCTGCTGGACGTCGCGGGACTTGACGGCGGAGCGCATCTGAATCCAAGCCGCGTCGTCGCACCAGAGGATCTGGAACGCGCGGCGGACAACGCGAAGCTCGCAATCGAGCCCCCTGACATCGTGATGATCCGTACCGGCTGGGCTGGTTATTTCGAGAAGGACAACGCCCGTTATCTCGCGGGCGAACCTGGCATCGATTTGCCGGCGGCACGCTGGTTGACGGAACAGCGCGTTGTCGCGATCGGCTGCGACAACATGGCGGTCGAGGTGCTGCCGAACCCCGATAATGTGGTGTCGATGCCGGTACACCAGCATGCCCTGGTGGAAGCGGGCGTCCATCTGATCGAGAACCTGGCGCTTGACGAACTGGCGCGCGATGGACTGGCGGGTTTCTGCTTCATCCTGCTGGCGACGAAGTTGCGCGGTGCGACAGGAAGTCCGGCGCGCCCTGTCGCGCTTGTGTAGTGAGGGATCGACCTGTCGGTGCGGGGTTGCAGCGACGACGCGCTCCGCGCGCGGGTGGTCATTTCGTTGCTGCGTTTGGCTCAACGACCGAGGCCGTCGGTCCAGCGGGCCGCCCCCCGCTGTGTCGGACGCAGGCCGCGCGACTACCCACCCGGCGTGGCGACATGCGACAGCGTCTTCGGCTGCACGGAATTGGCGACGCCGTTCAGGTGACCGCCGGCGTACTGGCAAAACGCCGTAATCAGCCAGTCTGTTCCATGGCATGCTCGAACATGCCCGTGTAGCCGAACAGTCCCGCCTGCCCCCCGGTGTGCAGAAACACGACCCTTTCGTTCTTGTCGAATTTTCCCTTGCGAATCAGGTCGATCAGCCCGGCCATGGCCTTGCCCGAGTAGACCGGGTCGAGCAGCAGTCCCTCTAGCCGTGCCAGCATCAGCACCGCCTCTTTCATGCCGTCCGTCGGCTGGCCGTAGCCAGGGCCGATGTAATCGCAGTTCGCGTCCACGGTGGCACGCGGAATGCCTCCACGCACGCCGACATAGTCAGCGGTTGCCTCGGCCAGAGAATGCACCGCCGCCTCCTGGCGGTCCTTGGGATTGCGCACGCCGATGCCCAATACCGGAATGCCGGCGTTGCAGCCCTGCAGCCCGACCAGCAATCCGGCATGAGTGCCCGCGCTGCCGGTTGCAGTCACGAGACGGTCGACGTGCAGGTCCATCTCGTCCGCCTGCTGCACCAGCTCCTGCGCGCATGAGACGTAACCCAGCGAGCCGACGCGGTTCGATCCACCGCCCGGAATGACGTACGGTTTGGCGCCTTCCGCCCTGAGTGCCTCACCCTTGGCTACCGCCTCGGCATTCATGTCCAAGCCCGGCGGGCGGTACTCGATCGCGCAGCCGAACATCCGGTCCAGCAGCACGTTGCCGCTGTTCAGGTAGTCGCGGTCATTGGTCCCCACCCGACGCTCCAGCAGCGCCGTGCACTTCATGCCGAAGCGCCGTGCCACCGCCGCCGTCTGCCGGACGTGGTTCGATTGCACCGCGCCCTGGGTGATCAGGTGGTCGGCACCCTGGGCGCGTGCCTCGCCGACCAGCCACTCAAGCTTGCGAATCTTGTTGCCGCCCGTCGCGACCACAGTGCAGTCGTCGCGCTTGATCCAGATCTCCGGCCCGCCGAGGTGGCGCGTCAGGTTCTCGAGCTTTTCCAGTGGCGTCGGCGTGGGGAACAACCGGACGCGGGGGAACCGGGCGAGATGCATGCAGGCCTCCATCGGAACGCAAATTTCCGCCGTGTTCCGGCGGGAGCGTGTAATGTTCTCCATCCTGCCGTGTCGGACAATTGCAGCCGGTGCAACCGCGCCCAGATGAGCGGCAGCCACCGGCCAGACCTCAAACGGGAGACGGGAGACAAGAATGCACATCACGCGACCCCACGGCTGGGAAATCCCGGAGCACAAGGTGACACCGGAAGCCGCGGTCCTCGGCCGCCGGGGTCTGGTGGCCGGTGCAGCGGCGCTGGCGGCAGGTCATGCTTTGGCGGCCAGTCCACCGGCGGCTGCGCCCGGCGCCGTTGGGCCGGTCAATGCCCGGTACAAGCCTGGTCGCGCGCTTACGGCGGAGAAGGTGGCCGAGACCTACAACAACTACTACGAGATCGACGATAGCAAGGACATCTGGCAGGGCGCCCAACAGATTCGGACCGCCCCCTGGTCGATTCAGGTCAGCGGGATGGTGTCCAAGCCGCGCACCATTGCGCTCGAGGACCTCTTCAAGCAGGTCCAGTTCGAGGAGCGCATCTATCGCCATCGCTGCGTTGAGGCCTGGGCGATGACCGTACCCTGGACCGGCTTTCCGCTGCGCCAGCTGGTGAAAATCTGCGACCCGCTCGCCGCGGCGAAATACATGGTGTTTCAGACCGCGGAACAGCCAAAGAACATGCCGGGCCTCGATTCGCCGATTTATCCTTGGCCCTACATCGAGGGCCTGGCGATCGACGAGGTCGCTAACGACCTCGCTTTTGTCTCCACCGGCTTGTTCGGCAAGCCGCTGCCAAAGCAGAATGGCGGCCCGATCCGCCTGACCGTGCCCTGGAAATACGGCTTTAAGTCGGCCAAGGCCCTGGTCAGGATCAGCTTCACCGACAAGCAGCCGGTCAATTTCTGGCAGGCCATCGCACCGACCGAATATGGCTTCTGGGCCAACGTGAACCCGGCCGTACCGCATCCCCGCTGGAGCCAGGCGCAGGAACGGCTGATCGGTACCAGCGAGATCGTGCCGACCGTAATCTACAACGGCTATGGTGATTTCGTCGCCAGCCTCTATGCTAACCGCAGCAAAGACAAGCTGTTCATGTGACCCTGCAGCGCATCTTCGCCGTGCTGGCTGCCACCCTCCTGGTGGGGGCGGTGGCGCTTGCCATGCTGTTCCCACCGTCCCTGCCGCTTGGCGACCTGCTGCTGATGCTCGATCATGATGCGACCGATGCCGTCCACGCCTTCGTCGGACGGCATTTCTCCGAGTGGATCTGGTCAGACCTCGCAACACCGCTTCTGCTGCGGCCGGCCTGGCTGGTGCCGGCGACCCTCGGCCTGATCTGCGCCGGCGCGGCCACGTCAATTCCCACCAGCAAAACGACAGGTCGATCGCATCGCCGCAGCCAGCGGTAACTTTGGCGCACCCTCGTGCGGTCGGCCAATGGCCCCCGGCACAGCGTACCGGCATGCCCGCTCCGCTCAAGTATCGAGGTGCATTCACACGGCCTGCATGAGCGCACTGGCAGCCCGCCCCGGCCAACCGCCGGCCGGTTGAACCCGCCGGCTTAGCGTCGTCCCAGTCTTCGCCCGTGCGGACGACGCACTGCGGGTTTCCTGTTGACCTTATCGCCCCACCCCGAACCGCATCGCGAGCCACAGTTTCTGCCATTTCGGCAGGCTGACGCGGTGCTCGGGATGACGCCATCCGCGGCGCTCGAGCCGTTGCAGGATCGCGGCGTAAGTGGCGCCCATCAGCCGTGCTGGCCGCATGGCTCGCCGGTCGCAGGCAGCCATCGCGGATTCGGCATCATGAAAATAGCTGCGTGCCAAGGCTGCGACGCGCGCGCACACCGTATCCAGCCCCGGTGCTGCCAGCGCGGCATTCGGATCATGCGGCACCGCAGCCGCATCGAGATATTCGCGTGGGAGATACAACCTTCCGCGCTCGGCGTCCTCTGCCAGGTCGCGCAGGATGTTGGTCAGTTGCAGTGCCCGTCCCAGCGCGTAGGCGACCCGATCGGCAACGGGGGACGCATCGCCAAAAACACGTACCGACAGCCGACCGACCGCGGCGGCTACGCGGTCGCAGTAAAGATCCAGAGTGGCAAGGTCCGGCGCGACGATGACGCTCTCGGCGTCCATCTGCATGCCGTCGATCACCGCGATGAAGTCCACTTGGCGGAGCGTGAAGCGCTTGACGGCAGCAACGAGGGAACGCGTCACCGGTCCGTCGGCCTCGCCGCGATACAAGCCGGCGATGCGCTCGCGCCATGCGACCAGGCGCGGCAGTTTCGTGCCGAAGTCGCTCTCGTCATCGGCGATATCATCCACGATACGGCAGAATGCATAAATGGCGTACATTGCATGCCGCTGATCAGGCGGGAGAATACGCATGCCGCGATAAAACGACGTTCCGGACGCGCGTACGATGGCCTCGACGGCATCCAGATCGCATGGCGCGACCCCAGGTCTGGTCACGTCGTTCACAGGAAGCGCAGCGCGTAGAGCATGCTGCCAGCGACGTCAATTTTCTTCAAACGAACGCGGCCGGCGATCGGATCCTCGTCCTTCAGCCGCGAGGCAAGCCGCATGGCCAGCCCCACGATCACCGCGGTCTCCAAACGCAGCCGCCGATCCTGTGTCCGCTTGGGCAGATCGACGGCCAATTGGGTCATGTGATCGACCCGGTGCAGCAGGGAATCGAAAACCTGGCGCATGCCATTGCTTGCTTCCGGCCGCTGCAAATCGGCGATTGCGCAACCGAACTCTGTGAACAGTGTCTCGGGGATATAGCAGCGGTCCAACGTCCTCAGATCTTGCACGCAGTCCTGCATGTGGTTCAAGATCTGCAGCGCCTGACAGAGTGCGTCCGAAGGCTCGTATGCGCTCTGGTTCTCGCCATGCAGGTCCAGTACGTGGCGGCCCACCGGTGCCGCGGAATAGCGGCAATAATCGTCGAGTTCGTCCATCGTGGCATAGCGCTGTTTAACGGCGTCGCGGCGGAAGGCGATCAGCAACTCGCTGGCATGGCGTGACGTCACTCTGGTTTGCGCCAGGCTTTCGCGCAGCCGCAGAGCGCTGGGCGATCCGATGTCGCTGCGACCGAGCAACACGTCCTCCATGAGGTCGAGCCGCGCCACTTTGTCTTCCGGCGACAGCGCGGGCGAATCGGCGATGTCGTCGGCATTGCGTGCGAAGACGTAGAACGCGTGCACGTGCGGTCGCACCTTGCGGTGGATCAGCCAGGAGCCAACCGGAAAGTTCTCGTCCTGACGATCCTTGCCGGACCAGGTTTCCACGCTTGCGGCGTCGTTCACGCGCCTGTCCCTTGGTACGCACGGCCCTTCCACGCGACGCCCCGCCCGAGATAGTGGTTTGCGGCCGAGCCGAGTGTTGCCGCCATGTAGAACGCCCCGATCAGCGGCAGGATCGCCGCCCAGAGCGGAGATCGTCCGAAGCGCTGCAGTGTCGGCAGGTAGGAGGTCGCGAGCATGGTCCACGCGGCAAGTCCCATCCACCGAGCACCGCCGTGCCCCAATACTGCTGCTATCGGCGGCACCAGCCAGACCAATGCCATGAGCAGGATCGTTGCGACGAGGAGAAGAGGCGAAAAGCGGAGCTGCACATAGGCCGTTCGTGCGATCATCTGCCAGATCGCCGCAAAGCTAGGGTACGGCCGTCGGGACCATGCCTCCGTGGCGTGGCACAGCCAGATCCGGCCGCCTTGTTTGATCTTTCTCGCCAAGGCGACGTCGTCGATCAGTTTGTCCCGCACCGCCCCTATCCCGCCAATCCGCACCAGGGCGCGACGGCGCAGCAGCATCGTCCCGCCGGCCGCCGCGGCGGTTGACCGCCCGGATTCGTTGACCCATGCAAACGGATACAGCAGCTGAAAGAAGTAGACGAACGCCGGAACCAGGGCACGTTCGGCAAGGCTAACGCAGCGGAGTGCGACCATTTCGGACACGAGGTCCAGATCATCGCGCTCCGCGGTTGCGACCAGCGTCGTGAGGTGAGACGGGCCATGTTCCACGTCCGCATCAGTCAGCAGCAGGAACGCGGTGTCCGGTGCGGCTTCGATCCCCTGGGCCATAGCCCACAGTTTACCGCTCCAGCCGGCCGGCCGAGCGGTACCGGGGACGATGGTCAGACGCGGGTCGGCGAGACTGCACGCGATCGCGCCGGTGCCATCGGTGCTGCCGTCATCGACGAGGATGACGCGGAAGAGCCCGGGGTAGTCCTGGGTAAGAAGGGAGTGCAGCGTCCGGCCGATGAACGCCGCCTCGTCGCGTGCCGGCACGACCACAGCCACGCTGGGCGCGGCAGCGGCGCGACCGGGCGGCAGCACCGGGCCCGCCTGCCAGAAACGGCCGCGGCCGAACAGCAGGTAAAGCCAGATCAACAGCGCGAGGGCGGTGAGCGGGAGCATGCCGTGCGAGTGTGGGCTGAGAGAAGCCGACGTAATGTCGGCCGCTCTGTGGAGGGAGATGTTAGCGTGCCAGTCCGTTGGCGCGGAACCACGCGACCGAATCCTCTATTGCCTCGCGAACCGAGCGCGGCCTGTAGCCCAATTCTGCCATCGCCTTGGCCGAGGAAAAGAACATCTTCTTCCGCGCCATCCGGAGATGATCGCGGGTCACCAATGGTGGGATGCCGGTGATGTGTGCGAGGCCCTCCATCGCCAGTGCCGCCGGCCAAACCCACGCCTCGCGCAGGCGCAGCGTCGGCGCCCGCCGGCCGGCCACGTCAGCCACCAGCGCGAGAAGGTCCTTCAGATTGAGATTCTCACCACCCAGAATGTAACGCTCGCCGATACGGCCACGCTCGAGCGCCAGAGCGTGACCCTCGGCGACGTCGTCGACATGGACCACGTTCAGGCCGGTCTCAATATAGGCCGGTATGCGACCGGTCGCGGCGTCGCGGATCATCTTTCCGGTCGGCGTGGGCTTGATGTCGCGCGGGCCGACCGGTGCGGCCGGATTCACCACCACTGCAGGCAGATTCTGGTCGCGCACAAGCGCCAGCACCGCTTGCTCCGCCAAGAATTTGGAACGCTTGTAGGTCGTGATCAGGTGAGCAGGATCGACCGGTGTGGTCTCATCGGCAGGGCTACCGTCCGTGGTCACGCCGAGGGCGGCGACCGAGCTGCAATGGACGATGCGTTCGGCCCCGGCCGCCTGGGCAGCGAGCATGATCGCGCGGGTGCCATCGACGTTGGCCCGGAGCATCAGCTCCGGATCCGGGACCCAGAAGCGATAGTCGGCGGCGACATGGACGACATAGCGGCAGTCCGCGGCGGCGCGGGTCAGCGATGCCGGATCGGTGAGGTCGCCGGGCACAACTTCCGCATCGAGCCCGGCGAGGTTCCGCCGGTCGCTGCTCGGGCGCGCGAGCAGGCGAAGCTGGTGGCCGCGCGCGAGAAGCACACGCGCGACGGCCGACCCGACGAAGCCGGTGGCACCGGTGACGAGGGTGGTCATGGCGGCAGCCGTTAGCGTGCCGGATGGCGCTGCGCAATTGGCACGGCCCGGATGCATCGCTCTGGCCGCCCCCGATCGGTGTCGCGATTGGCCAGCCGTGGCGCGTGCCACCGGGCCGCCACGCTCGTGCGCTGCCCTGACAGAAGCGATTTCCCCGATGAGCCTGGCGGCCACGCCACAGCCGCCCTACGCGGCCGGTTCATTCGTTCACCCGCGACGATTTGGCGGGCGCCTTTGGCATATCGTCCGTTCCGCAGGCGGGGACAGAGCACTTCTGGCACCGCCCTGATCGAGGTCCCATCGTGCTCGGCCGGCGGGGTCATGGAACGCCGCTTGACACCGGCGGCTTCGGGCGTATCTGTGATCACACGCACGCGCCTCGCGAGCGCAGTCGCCTTCCCTTCAACCCGGCCCGCGGTTCTCGACCGCGGGCAAGCCGTGTTTCCCGGCCGAGCGCCGGTAACGCGCAGTCCAACGGCAACCGCCGGGGCCGCACCCCGGACATCCGTCACGGAACACAACCACCTTGGCAGCATCCGCCACCGCCCGCGCCGTCGCGCCGGCTCCCGCTCAAGACCATTTCATGGGCGAGAACTTCGCCTCCCTACTCGATGAAACACTCGGCCGAGACTCCGGATTCGACGGCTCCGTCGTCACCGGCCGCGTCGTCCGGCTCACCGACGAATTCGCCATCGTCGATGTCGGCCTGAAATCCGAAGGCCGCGTTGCGCTCAAGGAATTCGGTCCGCCCGGTAGCAAGCCGGACGTGAAGCCCGGCGACCATATTGAACTCTACGTCGAACGCTACGAGGACAAGGACGGCTCGATTGTCCTGTCGCGCGAGAAGGCGCGGCGCGAGGAAGCCTGGACCAATCTGGAAAAGGCGTTCGACACCCAGCAGCGGGTGAACGGCACGATCTATGGTCGGGTCAAGGGCGGCTTCACCGTTGATCTCGGCGGTGCGGTGGCGTTCCTGCCCGGCAGTCAGGTCGATATCCGACCGGTGCGTGATGTGGGCCCGCTGATGGGCAGCCCCCAGCCATTCCAGATCCTGAAAATGGATCGGGCCCGCGGCAACATCGTGGTGTCCCGCCGCGCGGTGCTGGAAGAGACCCGCGCAGAGCAGCGCACCGAACTGATCCAGGGCCTGAAGGAAGGCCAGATCCTCGACGGTGTGGTGAAGAACATCACCGACTACGGTGCGTTCGTCGACCTCGGCGGCGTGGACGGTCTGTTGCACGTCACGGACATCGCCTGGCGGCGCATCAACCATCCATCCGAGGCGCTGCAGATCGGCCAGCAAGTCAAAGTGCAGGTGATCCGGTTCAATCCGGATACCCAGCGCATCAGCCTCGGCATGAAGCAGCTCGAGGCCGACCCCTGGGAAGGGGTCGCGGCCAAGTATCCACCGGGCGCTAAGTTCACCGGGCGCGTGACCAATATCACGGACTACGGCGCGTTCGTGGAGCTGGAGCCAGGGGTCGAGGGTCTGGTGCACGTCTCGGAAATGTCATGGACCAAGAAGAACGTCCATCCGGGCAAGATCGTCTCCACCTCGCAGGAAGTGGAGGTGATGGTCCTGGACGTGGACAGCTCCAAGCGGCGCATTTCGCTCGGCCTGAAGCAGGTACAGCGGAACCCGTGGGAGCAGTTCGTGGACGAGCACCCCCTGGGATCTGTCGTCGAGGGGGAGATCCGCAACATCACCGAGTTCGGCTTATTCGTCGGCCTGTCGCCCGAAATCGACGGCATGGTGCACATGTCCGACCTTTCCTGGGACGAGCCGGGCGAGGTGGCGATGGCCAAGTACGAAAAGGGCCAGGTCGTCAAAGCCAAGGTGCTGGACGTCGACGTCGAGAAGGAGCGGATCAGCCTGGGCGTCAAGCAGCTCAAGGACGATCCGGCGGCCTCGGTGCTGGAGGCCGTGCACAAGGGCGACGTCGTCACCTGCATCGTCACCGCGGTGCAGTCGAACGGCATCGAGGTGAAGGTGGGCGAGGTGCTGACCGGCTTCATCCGCCGTGCCGAGCTGGCACGCGACAAGGCCGATCAGCGGCCTGACCGCTTCGCTGTCGGAGAGAAGGTGGACGCCAAGGTCACAGCGATCGACCGCGCCGCGCGCAAGCTGACCCTCACCATCAAGGGCAAGGAGATGGAGGAGGAGAAGCAGGCGATGGCGGAATACGGCTCGTCCGATTCCGGTGCGTCGCTCGGCGATATTCTCGGCGCCGCGATCCGCCGCCGCAACCAGCAAGCGCAGCAGGAGAACGGGTGATCCCAAGTGGTCACCGATTGGTCGTCAGCGATCAGGAGGGGATTGGCTATCAGCGGTCGGGACTGGTCGTCTCTGACCGCTGATCGCTGACCGCTGGCCTCTGTCGCTCGAAACCGACCTCATTCTCGACCGTCGCCGCCTCAAGCGCCACTTGATGTTCTGGCGGTCCTTCGCCGTGATTGCGGTGCTGGCCGCGATTCTCGTCGCCCTGCATCGCAACGGCATCGGTCTCGCGGGTGCACATGTTGCAAAGCTTTCCGTCAGCGGCATCATCACCGATGACGAACGGCTGGACGACGCTGTGGAGAAGCTGGCCGACGACAACAGCGTCAAGGCGCTGATCGTATCAATCGACAGCCCAGGTGGCAGCGTCGCCGGTGGTGAGAGCCTGCACGATGCCATCGCCCACGTCGCAGAGAAAAAGCCGGTTGTCGCCGTGATGGGTGGTGTCGCCGCGTCCGCCGGCTACATGGTCGCCGTGCCGGCCGATCGCATCTTCGCTCGCGCCGCCACGCTGACTGGCTCGATCGGCGTGCTGCTGGAGACGCCCGACTTCTCCGGCTTGCTCGGCAAGCTCGGCATTGACGCAGACACGTTGGTGTCAGGCCCGCTCAAGAACCAACCCAGCTTCACGCATCCGCTGTCGCCCGAGGGCCGCGCGGTGCTGCAAGGCCTGGTGATGGACATGTACAACCAGTTCGTTGCGATGGTCGCCGCTGGCCGGCACATGGACCCCGACAAGGTGCGCCAGCTCGGCGACGGCCGTGCGTATACCGGCGTGCAAGCGCTGCGGCTTGGCCTGGTCGACCAGATCGGCGGCGAGCATGCCGCGCGTGCCTGGCTGGCCTCGGCCAAGGGCGTGGCGGCCAGCCTGCCGGTCGAGGACGTCACCACCGACAGTTTCGCGTTGCGGGCGTTCGCCGGTAGCCTGGCGCCGATCTTCGATACTCTCTGGAAAATCGTGATTTCCCAAAGCGTTAGTCTTGACGGTGGTTGGGCCATCTGGCAACGTTTCGGGGGTTGAGCCCCCCGGTGGACATGTGACCAAGTCAGAACTCATCGCCGAACTGGCGAGCGCCAATCCACACCTGCGCGCTGCCGACATTGAGGTGATCGTCGGTACAGTGTTCGACGAGATCACCGCTGCCCTCGCCCGTGGCGACCGCGTGGAACTACGGGGCTTCGGCGCATTCACCGTGAAGCGGCGCAACGCCCGCACGGGCCGCAATCCGCGCACTGGTGCCGCTGTGGCTGTGGACGAAAAGGCGGTCCCGTTCTTCAAGGCAGGCAAGGAACTCCGCGAGCGGGTCAACAGCAGCGTGCCGGCGCGAACGACCGATCCGCGGCGACTGCCGGCCTGACCGAGGCGTCTCACCCCTCCGGCTCGGCCCGTCCGCGCTGGCGCCGGCCGATCGACAGTTCCGTCACGATGCCATGCAACGTGCGCAGCTCTTGCTCCGTCACCTCCCCACGCTGGAAGAAGTGACGGATGTTGCGCACCATGCCGGGCCGCTTCGGCAGATTACGCAGGAATCCACACGCATCGAGCTCATCCACGAGGTGGGCCAGGAAATTCTCCAGCTCGCCCTTGGTCGCGATGCGCGTCTCATTGGTCATCAGCTCTCGCGGCCGGGTTTGCTCGTCGGCCATCCACCATTCGTAGGCCAGCACCATCACCGCCTGCGCCAGGTTCAGTGACATGAACGCCGGGTTCAGCGGATAGCGAACCAGCACATCGGCCTGCGCCATGTCGTCGTTGTCGAGCCCGGCACGCTCAGGCCCGAACAACACCCCGGCCCTCAGATCGCGGCCGCAGATGGCGCGTAGTTCCGCCGCGGCACCCCGCGCTGTCAGTACGGGTTTCACAATGTGCCGCGGGCGCGGGCAGGTGGCGAACACGTGCTGCAAATCAGCCACCGCATCGGCCACGTTGGCGTGCACCGTCACTGCATCGAGAATGCGATGCGCGCCGGATGAATTGCGCCACGCCTTCGGTTGCGGCCAGCCGTCGCGCGGCGCGACGAGGCGCAGGTGAAACAAGCCGCCATTGGCCATGGCACGCGCGCAGGCACCAATGTTGTCAGCAAGCTGCGGTCGGACCAGCACCACGACCGGCGTGTTGCCGGCCAGTTCCAGTACCGCACCACGTTCGCGACCAGTCATGACGGCCCTATGTCATCGCGAGGCTTGGAACGACGAAGTCACCCCGGCCGTGTCGAACACACTCACGACCGGCGTCGCTTCGGCGCTATGCGCCTCGCGATCACAGCAGCGGCCTAGGAGACACGCCGCCATGTCGTGCCCTCGGGCCCGTCCTCCAATACGATGCCCCGCGCGGCGAGCTCGGCCCTGATCGCGTCCGCGCGGGCAAAGTCGCGTGCCTTGCGCGCGGCCAGGCGCTCGGCAATCGCGGCCTCGATCTCCGCCACATCGCCGGTGCCGCCGCGGAACCATTCCGCCGGTGTCGCGCTCAACAGCCCCATCACATCACCGGCGGCGCGCAGCGCACGCGCGGCGTCGAAATCACCGGCCAGGGCGCGATCCGCCAGCGCATGCATCGCCGACAAGGCGAGCGGCGTGTTCAGGTCGTCGCACAACGCGTCCATCACGGTCGGCGGCGGCTCCGACGTATCGAGCGACGGATAGCGCTCCAACGCGCGATAGAAGCGATCGAGCTCGCGCCGTGCCTCGATCAATGCAGTGTCGGAGAAATCCAGCAGCGCGCGGTAGTGGGTGCGCAATAGCAGCAGGCGGATTGCCTCGCCCGGCGCCCTCGCCAGCGCATCGCGCAACGTGACGAAATTGCCGAGGCTCTTTGACATCTTCTCACCGTTCACCACCAGCATGCCGTTGTGCACCCAGTAGTGGGCGAAATGGCTTCCAGCAAATGCGCAGCAGCTCTGCGCCGACTCATTCTCGTGATGCGGGAACATCAGGTCAGTGCCGCCGCCGTGGATATCGAAATCCTCACCGAGATAGCGCCATGACATGGCGCTGCACTCGATGTGCCAGCCGGGGCGGCCTCGGCCCCAGGGCGAATCCCACCCGGGCAGATCCGGCGAGGACGGCTTCCACAGCACGAAATCGCCCGGATCGCGTTTGTACGGCGCCACATCGATGCGGGCACCGGCAAGCAATTCCTCCGGGCTGCGGCCGGACAGATGTCCGTACGCCGTGTAGGTCTTCACCGCAAACAACACATGGCCTGCAGCCGCATAAGCATGTCCGCTCGCAATCAGCTTCTGGATGATGTCGATCATCTCGGCGATGTGCTCTGTCGCCCGAGGCTCGACATCCGGCCGCAGTGATCCCAACGCTGCCATGTCGGCGTGATAGTCGGCGATGGTGCGCGCAGTCAGTGCTGAGATGGGCTCGCCGAGTTCGCGGGCGCGTGCGTTGATTTTGTCCTCGACGTCGGTGATGTTGCGTACGTAGGTCAGGCGCGGATACAGCCGCCGTAGCAGTCGCGCCAGCACGTCGAACACCACCTCGGGCCGCGCGTTCCCGACGTGCACAAGGTCATAGACCGTGGCGCCACATACGTACATGCGCACGTGCTGCGGGTCGATCGGCCGGAACTCCTCCTTCCGGCGTGTCAGGCTGTTGTGCAGGTGAAGCACGTGCATCGGTGCGGCGATCCCACGGGAGAGCGCGCTTTCTCGACCAATCGGCGGGGCAAATCAACGCCGCGGGTCGGTGTGGTCTCCACCGTTGCTGGCGCATGGGCAATTTCTCGGGTCGTTAGGTGCCAGCGCCTCCGTCGCTCGACCCCGCGCCAAGCCGTTTTGCCGCTTGGATCCCTGGCACTGGCTTCCCCTTTGCACGCCATTTCTCGGGTCGACTCGAGGGGTGGCAGGTCAAAACCCCGACCGTTCCAAGGGCTGGAATCGCTCATGCCATAAACCGAGGGAACCAGCCCTCCCAGAGCGGGGCTAAGGTCGCCGTGGGTCCAGGACGCGTGTCATGACGTTGCGATATATCTCATCTTTTGAGATTCGGCACGGCAATGGGCAGATGACGCTCTGCGGGATGGAGGCGCCGATCTGCACTCCATGTCGTGCAGGGGGATTTGTGTTCGCACGCACGCGTGGGTCGGCCTTCGCCGCCAGCGTCGACGCAGGGGACCCGGAGGCGGTTCCGGACGTCGGGCGGGGTCAAATCAGGCACCTTCCAGGTCGCGCAGCGGCACTTCACCGACCTTGGATATTTCAAAAGAGGGCGTCTGCGTCATCCGATCACCGTGGTCGGTGCCTGGTGCCTGGTGCATGGTGCCTGGCGCGCCATCCGGACGCGGCGGACGAGCTGAGGTCGGAACGCAGCTCGGCAGCGTATGCGTATGTCAGCGAGTGCGGCGACAAGAAGGGTAGCCTTCCAATGCTAGATGAAAACATTGCGCGTCACTGCGCGGTGCTGACGCCCCGGCGGTGCGCAGAGGCGCTCCTGACCTGGGCCGCCGCGCAGGATGGCATAAGGTGGCATGCACCACGCATGGCCCGTGCAATACGTGGACGGCAACCTGGCGTCGTCGCCGGAGGGCCATCAGGACGCATCGCAATCGCGGCCGCGGAACCGGCTGCCGCTGCAACGCTCGCCGGTAAGAAGCGATCTCGGCACCGCGCTCGCAGCACACGCAGGAGGCGGCAAGAGCGTGGCGGCATGGAGCCAAGTCACGAGCGGCGATCACCGCGAACGGTGGAGCGCTACGGGTGCAGAGACAGAAGGTCGCGCCATTCAATCGGGCGACGGTGAACGGCAATCAGGGCGCCCGATGATGTTGGGTCAAAAACGCGCCTAAGAGGCTTCTAAAATGCGTCGGAACGAAGCTGAGGATTTAACTGATCAAGGCGGCACTGGAGCTTATGCACGCGGCGCGTGATGCCCGGCGCTGCAGTCTGTCAGGCGGAATTGGTGGTGACGCGGGCAGCAGAGAACAGACTGAGCGATCGGTGAAGCAGTGGCGGCCTTCCCTCCAGGGCTTGCCGCGGAGCGGCATCCGCGTAATGTGGCTCAGCTGCATATTGTTGCGTAACCGGCCGCGCGCGGTCGCCTGATACAGGAGGAAACATGGCTGAGATCAAAGGCGCCGACTTGCTGGCGAAGAGCCTCAAGGCACAAGGCGTGGAATATATGTTCGGCGTGGTCGGGTTCCCGGTTGGTCCGATCGCCGCGGCGGCGCAGAAGGTCGGCCTGCCCTACATCGGCATGCGCAACGAGCAGACGGCGTCTTACGCGGCAGGGGCGGTGGGCTACCTGACGGGGCGGCCGGGCGCGTGCATCGTGGTGACGGGGCCGGGCGTGATCCACGGCCTCGCGGGCCTCGCGAATGCACAGTCAAACTGCTGGCCGATGCTCCTGATCGGCGGCGCTTCGGAAACATACCGAAACGGCATGGGAGCGTTTCAGGAGGAGCGCCAGGTAGTGATCGCGACGCCGGTGAGCAAGTGGGCGCATGCGATCGAGCACGTGCACCGGATTCCATTCTACGTGGAAATGG
>JASHQG010000484.1 GCA_030037665.1 Acetobacteraceae bacterium | reverse complement strand
AAAGAGTACCGTCGTTGTTCGATTGCCGAGCCGACCGGCCAAGCAGTCTCAAATTAGCCGACAAGTCCGTGGGCGAGCCCACGAAACAGCGGTACCGGTCTCAAATCAGCGAATCTCGCAATAACTTGGGATCATTGGTGACCGCGCGAACGAATGAACGGTACAGCGACACATACCGTTCTGCTATGCCGAGGCGGCCATCAACTTGCTAACCAATCCGGCGCTCGATCCCTTCGACATGATCCCGGAGTTCAAGTCCTGCGCGGCGCGCGTGGCATCGGTCGCAGCGAGGATCGACACTGCGGCGGAGTAAGAATCCGGGTGTCCCGTTGCCGCTTGGCGTGAGAATTGCGATGGCGGGGGGGCGGTACTGCCGTTGGAAGGTGAGAAAGTCCCACCGAAGATTTCTCAATCTCACAGCAATAAATGGGAAGTTCCCGCGGCCGGACCTATCCTCGGCGGGAATTCCCCGCGCCCTCGCCGCCAATTGCGGTGATGGTCATTGTGCCAGCGGCACGATGGCGCCTTCGGGCAGACCATGTTCGTCCAGCGCGGGCAGACTGGCGACGTTCCAGTCCCCGCCGAGCGCCTTGATCAAACTGATGCTGGCCTCGATACGGCGCCGATGGATATCGACGTCGTTGCGCTGGTTCGCCAGCGCAAACTCCTGCGCGGTGATTACCTGCAGGTAGGTGCCACTGCCGCCGGTGTAGAGGTTGTTCATAATACGCAATGAATTCTCCGCGGCGGTCACCGCTTCGCGCTGCTGCTGCGCTTCGCGCTCAAGGATGCGCAAGGCGGCCAGATTGTCTTCGACCTGCTGGAACGCGGTTAGCGTGGTCTGCCGATATGACGCGACGGCGGCATCATAAGCAGCCTGCACCTCCCGCGACTGCGCCTGCAGGCGCCCGCCGTCGAACAGCGGCTGCGCCAGCGACGTGCCTACAGCCCAGAACAGGCTTGGCCACGCGAACCAGCTGGCACCGGTGGTGCCTTCGAAGCCGATCATGGAGTTCAGATCCACCGTCGGATAGTAAGCCGCCTTGGCGATGCCGATCTCATTGTTAGCTTCGGCGACACGCCGTTCGGCGGCAGCAATATCGGGGCGCTGCTGCAACAGGTCCGATGGAATGCCCACCCCGATCGGCGGCGGCTGCAAAGCCAGCGGCACGGGCGGCAGGCTGAACGCCGCCGGCGGCTCGCCGATCAGCACGGCGATCGCGTGTTCGAATTGGGCCCGCATCACGCCGATGTCGGTAGCCTGGACCCTCGTCGTGTCGAGCTGAGTTTCCGCCTGCGCCACGTCGGATGCCGGCGCGAAGCCACCGGCCAAACGGTCCTTGGTGACACGCAACGCGTCGGTGTACGCCTTGACCGTGTCATCCAGCAGCTTCTGTTGCGCATCGGCGCTGCGTAACTCGATATAGTCCAGGGCCAGTTCCGCGTGCAGGCTGAGGCTAACCGTCTCCAGGTCAGCGGCGCTGGCCTGCGCCTCTTCGCGCGCAGCCGAGACCTGACGGTGAACTTTGCCCCACACATCGATTTCGTAGGACAGGTCGAACGGCAATACCAATTCCCCGGTGGGAGTCGGATGGAAATCGTTGAAATAGGGCTGCGATCCAGATTCCTTCAGGAAGCTCGGGTCGACGCCGGTCGAGATGGTGGGAAACTCGCCGGCCCGCTGAAACCCGATCATGGCACGCGCCTGCCGAAAGTTCGCATCCGCGATGACCAGATTCTGGTTTGCGGCCGTGAGTTCATCCTCGAGCCGGTCAAGTTCCGGGTCTCCGAGAATCTGCCACCACTTGCCGCGCCTGGCGGTGTCGCTCGGGCGGGCGGGCCGCCATACGCCGGCGATCCGATAGTCGGCCGGCGTCGCTTCCTTGAACATGTTGGACATAGGCGTCGACGGGGTCACGTACTTTGGCCCAACGGTGCAGCCGGCCAACAGCAACACCACAGCGCCGGCGAATGACCACCGGTCGCGGAAGCGGTGCGCGCTATGCATCAGGGCTTGGTCGCGGGCTTGACGGCGGCCAGCCGTACGGCCGTGCCGCTAATCAGTGAATCGGACGGGTTGAGGATCACCTGGTCGTCCGGGCCAAGGCCGGACAGCACTTCCACCTTGTCTCCGTAGTCGCGCCCGATGGTGACCGGAACCAGCTCGGCGATGCCACCGCGCACGACACCGACTCGCAATCCCTCGCTCCGGAACAACAAGGTGTTCGATGGGATGGTCACCGACCCCGGCTTTCCGGGGAGTGAGAAATGCACATAGGCATAAGCGCCGGGCAACAGTTTGCCCTCGGGATTGTCCACGTCCACCTCGACCCGCAGCGTGCGCGAGGTCGGGTTGATCGCGTTGTCGGTGCGCGCCAGGACGCCCGGGAAACTTTCGCCGGGGTATTCGTCGACCGTTACGGTCGGGGTCGCGCCAACCCGCATGGCGGGCGCGTCGGTCTCGGGCACCTCGACGTAGATGCGCAACACTTTGATCGCCGTCAGATGGAACAGTTCCGCGGCCGGTCCACCGGCGCCGGCATTGATCAGGTGGCCGACATCGGTGTTGCGCGCGGTGATTACGCCATCGAACGGCGCATAAATATTCTCGTAGGATTGCAGTTGCGCCAGCCGATCCACGTCGGCCTGGCGCGACAGCACGATCGATTGGTCGGCGACGACGGCGGAGGCCGCGTTGTCGCGTTCCTGCATCGAGACCGACTGCGTCTTCACCAGGTTCTCGGCGCGTCGCGCGGTGATGCCGGCCAACTTCGCATTGGCCTGCGCGGTTGCCAGATCGGCGCGCGCCTGGCGCAACTGCTGGTCGAGCTCAGGTGCTTCGATCTGCGCGAGCAATTCTCCCTGTTTCACATGGGCACCGATATCGGCGGTCCAGCGTTTCAGATAGCCGCTGGTGCGCGCATAGATCGGTGCATCCGAGAACGCCACCGTCTGGCCTGGCAGTAATAACTGCTGGTCCGGCGCGGCGCCATGAGGACGCACGACGTCGACGTAGGGTACCGTCGTCTCGAGCGTTTCGGTGGCCAGCGCGGTCTCGGCGTCCAGGCGGTTACGAATCCCGGCATAGATCGCGAGGCAAAAGAGGGCGATCGCGCCGGCCGCAACCAGCACACCCAACTTGTGGCGTGGCTTCGCCGGCGCCTTATCGCCGTCAGGGGCACGAAGTACCAGTGCCTCGGGAGTGTCGTCTGTCACGCTGTCAGGTTCCTCGTTCCGCATCGGTTCGTCAGCTTAACGGCCCCTCCATTGATCCGGACATTTCGGCAGTGCGCCGCGAGTGAAGCAGGGCAAAGACCGCCGGAACGAACACCAGCGTGGCGACTGTCGCGAGCAGCAATCCGCCGATGACCGCGCGGCCAAGGGGCGCGTTCTGCTCACCGCCTTCGCCCAGGCCCAGTGACATGGGCACCATGCCGATGATCATGGCCAGTGCGGTCATCAGCACTGGGCGGAAGCGGGTGAAGCCCGCTTCGGTCGCGGCGCGTATGGCGTCGCCGTGCACGGCCAGCCGCTCGCGGGCGAACGAGACCACCAGGATGCTGTTCGCAGTCGCGACGCCCATGCACATGATGGCGCCCATCAGCGCGGGCACGCTCAGCGTCGTGCCGGTGAAGAACAGGCACAGCACGATTCCTGCCAACGCTGCCGGCAGCGCCGTGATAATGATGAAAGGATCAAGCCACGATTGGAAATTCACCACGATGAGCAGATAAACGAACAAAATCGAGAAGCCGAGGCCCGCGGTGAGGCTTCTATAGGAGTCGTTCATGGTCTCAATCTGACCCTTGATGTGCACGAAGCTCCCGCGCGGCAACTGGCCTTGGTGCTCATTGACGATCCGCGCGATGTCCTTACCGACCGCACCGAGGTCACGACCCTGCACGTTTGTGTAGATGTCGATTACGCGGCGGATATTGTAGTGATCGATCGCCGCCATCTCCTGCGACCGCTTGATGGTGGCGACATCGGCCAAGATCGCCGGCTCGATCTCTGCGGACCCGGTTACCGGAATGTTCCGCAAATCGCCGATCGACTGGATGGCGTATTGCGGCGCCTGCGCGGCGACCTGGTAGTTGACGCCGTTCTGATGATTCAGGAAAAACATGGGCGCTGTCTGGAAACTGCCACTCAGCGTGTCCACGATACTGCTCGCGACGTCACGCTCGGAAAGACCGTCTTGCTGCGCCTTGGTACGATCAACGGCGACTTCGAAATCGGGATAATCGAACTGTTGCTGGATGCGGGCATCGACGACCCCGGGCACCGCGCGCACCCGGTTGAGGATCTTGTCGGCGACGATCCGGTTGCCGTCGACGTTGTTGCCCTCGATCTGGATGTCGATCGGCGATGGTATGCCGAAGTTCAGGATTTGCGTGATCATATCGGCCGGCAGCGACCAGAACATCACGCCGGGGAATTGCTGTGCCAGTTCCCGGCGGAGCGTCGCGACATAGCCCGCGACCGGATGATGATCCCGTTTGAGCGTGACCATAATGTCGGCGTCCGCCGCACCGATCACGCCGGTGGATGTGTGGGTCAGATTGATGGTGCTGTACGGCAGGCCAATGTTGTCGGTGATCGTGTCCATCTCGTGCAGCGGGACGACCTTGCGAATGGCGGCCTCGACATGGTCGGCCAGCCGAGCCGTTTCCTCGATGCGCATGCCGGTCTTGCCCCGCATGTGCAGAATGAACTGCCCGCTGTCGGTGCTTGGGAAGAAGTCCTGGCCAAGCCACGGCTGCAGCACGAAGACCGACACGCAGCACAGCAGGAAGACCGGGATGAACACGCGGCGCCGCCGGACCAGATCCACCAGGATGGAGTGATAGGCGCGGCGGACTCGCTCGAACCCGCGTTCGAAGCCGCGTTGCAGCCGCACCAGCGGATTGCTCGAGCGTCCGCGGTCGTGGCGCTTCACCCGTAACAAATACATTGCCATCGTTGGCACCAGCGTGCGGGACAGCACATACGAGGCCAGCATGGCGAACACCACCGCTTCCGCCAGCGGCACGAACAGATAGCGGGCCACACCCTGGAGTAGGAACATCGGCACGAACACGATGCATATGCACAAGGTAGATACCAGTGCCGGAACCGCGATCTGCGCGGCGCCGTGCAGGATCCCCGTGTGCAGGTCCTCGCCTTGCTCCAGATAGCGCTCAATATTCTCGATGGTGACGGTCGCGTCATCGACCAGGATGCCGACGGCGAGCGCGAGGCCGCCCAGAGTCATGATGTTTATCGTCTGGCCGAGAAAACTGAGCGCCATTACGGAGGTAAGGATCGAAAGCGGGATGGAAATCGCTATGATGATTGTGCTGCGCCAACTGCC
>JASHQG010000483.1 GCA_030037665.1 Acetobacteraceae bacterium | reverse complement strand
GCCAGATCATTCGGATCCGCTCGCCCGCTGAGCCAGGCAATTGCCCGGCCCCGGCGCACGCATTAGCGTGGCCCTCAGTCGTACGGAGGTCGGTCATGCTCATGCTGGGATACAAGGCGTCCGCCGAACAATTCGGCCCACGCGATCTGCTGGAGTTCTCCTGCTTGGCCGAGCAAACAGGCTTCGATTCCGTGTTCGTCAGCGATCATTTTCAGCCGTGGAAGCATACCGACGGGCATGCGCCCTCGGCTCTGGCCTGGCTCGGCGCACTGGGCGCGCGGACGCAGCGCATCGTGATGGGCACCAGTGTGCTGACCCCGACCTTCCGCTACCACCCCTCGGTCGTGGCACAGGTGTTCGGCACGCTGGGCGCCCTGTTCCCCGGGCGCGTGATCCTCGGCGTTGGCACCGGAGAATCGCTCAACGAGGTGCCGGCGATCGGCATCAAGTGGCCGGAGACGAGAGAGCGCTTCGCCCGCCTGCGTGAGGCGATACAGTTGATCCGCAGACTGTGGCGCGAGGAACGCGTCAGCTTCGAAGGGGAATTCTACCGCACCGAGAATGCCACGATCTACGACAGGCCGGAAAAAGCGGTTCCGATCTATGTCGCCGCAGCAGGGCCGGCGGTGGCGAAATACGCCGGCCGCGGCGGCGACGGCTTCATCTGCACCAGCGGAAAAAAATGGGATCTCTATACCCAGACGCTGCTGCCGAATGTTGCTGAGGGCATCAAGGCGGCCTCGGCGCCAAAGCCGGACTACGACAGGATGATCGAGATGAAGGTCTCGTTCGACACCGACCACGAACGCGCGCGGCAGGACACGCGCCATTGGGCAGCATTGGCGTTGACACCGGAAGAGAAGGTGTCGGTCGAGGATCCGCGCGAGATGGAAAAATTGTCGGCCGCCCTCCCTGTGGAGCGGGCAGCGAGCCGCTGGATCGTGTCCAGCGATCCCGACGAGCATATTGAAAAGATCGCGCCCTACGTGGAACTAGGGTTCCGGCACCTGGTGTTCCACGCGCCGGGACCGGACCAGGCACGGTTCTTGAAGCTGTACGGCGAGACGGTACTGCCGCGGCTGCGCCGGCGGTTCGCCTGAGACCATGCAGCTGGCGCAAGCCGGACCTTGGGCCGCGGGAGCGTTCCTGGCCCGGGCACGCGGACGACTGAGCTGGAGCGACGCGATTCTACAACTGACGGAACTCAACGTGGCGATTCCCCGCGTGGAGGTTAATCGCCGCATCGTGCTGGACGACTGATGTCCTTGACCGGCCGCCGCCTGGACATTTTCGCCGTGCCCGACATGCCGATGGTGCAGCCGGGCGACGATCTCGCTGTCCTGATCGCGGCGCGGGTGGAGCCATTGCGCGAGCGCGACATCGTGGTGATTGCGCAGAAAGTTGTGTCCAAGTCCGAAAACCGCCTGGTCGACCTCGCGACCGTCACACCCAGCGCCCAGGCTGTCGCGCTGGGAGGCGCAGTCGGCAAGGACCCGCGTCTTGTGGAGGTCATCTTGTCGGAGTCGAGCCGCGTCGTGCGCAGCCGGCCGAACCTGATGATCATGCAGCACCGGCGGGGCTTCGTGATGGCGAATGCCGGTGTCGATCACTCCAACGTCGCACCGATTGACGGCATCGACCGCGTGCTGCTGCTGCCGGAGGACCCGGATGGTTCAGCCGCCGCGCTCCGCACACGGCTGGAAGCGCATTTTGGCGTCCGGCTCGGTGTCATCATCAGCGACAGCTTCGGCCGCCCATGGCGGCGCGGCACGGCTGGGGTGGCGATCGGCGCGTCTGGTTTGCCTTCACTGATTGACCTGCGCGGCCAGCCGGACCTGTTCGGCCGCACGCTGGAAGTTTCAATCGTCGGTTTCGCGGACGAAGTCGCCGCCGCCGCCTCGCTGCTGCAGGGCCAGGCGCGGGAGGCGCAGCCGGTCGTTGTGGTGCGTGGCCTCGCATGGGATGCGCCCGATGCGCCTGTCGCCGAGATGATCCGCCCGCAGGGCGAGGACTTGTTCCGATGATCGTCGCGCTGTCCGGCGGGGTGGGCGGCGCCAAGCTGGCGCTCGGGCTGTCGCGCGTGATGCCGCCCGAGCAGCTGCTGGTCGTCTGCAATACCGGCGACGATTTCGAGCACCTGGGCCTGTGCATTTCGCCCGACCTTGACACGGTGATGTACACGCTGGCGGGCCTGGCCAATCCGGAAGTCGGCTGGGGACGCCGCGACGAAACCTGGTCATTCATGGAAACTCTGGCCGAGATCGGAGGCGAAACGTGGTTCCGGCTGGGCGATCGCGACGTGGCCGTACACGTGGAACGCACGCGCCGCCTGCGCGACGGTCAATCTCTGTCCTCGGTCACCGCCTATCTTTGCGCCAAGCTCGGCGTCGCACCGCGCGTGCTGCCGATGAGCGACGATCCGGTGCGTACGCGTGTGCGCACAGATGCAGGCTGGCTGGATTTTCAGGACTATTTCGTCCGCCTGCGCTGCGAACCTGTCACGCGCGAGCTGGCTTTCCACGGCGCGGAGAGTGCACATCCGCAGCCCGCGTTCATCGCCGCATTGGGCGATCCGGGCTTGCAGGCAGTGGTGATCTGCCCGTCCAACCCGTTCATCAGCATCGAGCCGATCCTCGCGGTTCCCGGCGTACGTGAAGCGCTGGTGGCATGTAGCGCGCCGGTGATCGCAGTGTCGCCAATCATCGCAGGCCGTGCGATCAAGGGACCGACCGCGAAGATGATGACGGAACTCGGCATGGACCCGTCTGCCGGGGTCGTCGCCGACCGCTACAGCGACTTCCTCGATGGCTATGTGATCGACCACGCCGACATGGCTGAAGTCGTGTCGATCGACGCCAAGGTCACTTTGGCGCAGACGCTGATGACAACGCTCGAAGACCGCGAGGCGCTGGCGCGGACCGTGCTCGATGCGGCCGCGGTCCTGCGGCGGCGCAGATGAGCCACGTCTGGGCGGCGGTACCGGTTAAGGAATTCACAAACGCAAAACAGCGCCTGTCCGTGTTGCTCACGGCCGCGCAGCGCGAGACGTTGGCGGCAACCATGCTGGAGGACGTGCTGGCGGCGCTGGCCGGTGCGAAGCGCCTCGACGGCATCATGGTCAACACGGTCGATCCCCGCGCAACGGACCTCGCATTGCGCTACGGGGCGCGCGTGGTGACGGAGGCGGCGCGCGACGGGCACACAGGCGCGGTGAACGGCATGGGGCGCCTGCTGATGGCGGACGGGCACGCCATGCTGACGATGCCCGGCGACATTCCGCTGGTCACGCCTGACGAGATCGACGCCGTGGTGGCAGCCCGGCAGCCGGCTCCGTCCTTCACCATAGTCCCGGCCCGCGACGAGCAGGGATCGAACGCTGTGCTGTGCGATCCGCCGCCTTCCGTGCCTCTGCGGTTCGGCGAGGACAGTTACTTTCCGCATCTCGCGGCGTCCCGGCGCGTTGGCATCGAACCAACGATCGTGCGGTTGCCTGGCATCGGCCTGGATATTGATCATCCTGACGATCTGCGGGCCTTCCAGCATGCTGCGCTCGGTCGCTCCACCCGAACCCTGGCGCTGCTGCGGGCGTTTGGAGTGTGATGCACTGCCCCCTCGCCTTGGCGGGGGTGTGCCAAGCGTAGCGGGCGGCATGCATCCCACGCCCCATCCCCCCTCCCCCAGGGGAGCCGGACATTTCGGAAAGGTCCCGGACATGCAGGTCGATCCCTACATCTACTTTGACGGCCGTTGCGACGAAGCCATAGCCTTTTATCGCGACGCACTGGGTGCCGAAGTGAGCATGCTTGTGCGTTTCAAGAACGCACCCGACCCTTCGATGATTCGGCCCGGCACCGAAGAGAAGGTCATGCACGCCAATCTTCGTATTGGCGACGCGACGGTGCTGGTGTCGGACGGCCGCTGCGCCGGTCAGCCCAATTTCCAGGGATTTTCGTTGGCCATCACCGCAGCCAATGAGGCGGAAGCGGACCGCGTCTTCACCGCACTGTCCGAGGGCGGTAGCGTGACCATGCCCATGGCGAAGACATTCTTCTCGCCGCGCTTTGGCATGCTGACCGATCGGTTCGGCGTCGGGTGGATCGTGCTGGTCAGTCCGTAGCAGTCAGGCAATCGGCGGCGGTTGTCAAAGATGCCGCCGGCAATATCGGCCGTTTGAACTCCTGCCGCGCCGGTCTGTTACGCCGCCGTGCCACCCACGGTGAGCCCGGCCAGCTTCAGTGTCGGCTGCCCCACGCCAACAGGAACACCTTGCCCGTTCTTGCCGCAGGTGCCGATGCCCGCGTCCAGCGCCGCGTCGTTGCCGACCATTGTCACTTTCGTCAGCGCGTCCGGCCCGTTGCCGATGAGCGTCGCGCCCTTGACCGGTGCGGTGACCTTGCCGTCCTCGATCAGGTACGCCTCGCTTGCCGAGAATACGAATTTGCCCGATGTGATATCGACTTGCCCGCCGCCGAAATCCACCGCGTACAACCCTCGTTTCACCGAGCGGATCATCTCTTCCCGCGAAGCGGTGCCACTCAGCATCACCGTGTTCGTCATCCGCGGCATCGGTGCATGCGCGTAGGATTGGCGCCGTCCGTTGCCGGTCGGACGCATGCCCATCAGGCGCGCATTCAGCCGGTCCTGCATGAAGCCAACCAGGATGCCATCCTCGATCAGCACGGTGCGGCTGGTCGGCGTGCCCTCGTCGTCGACGGTCAGGCTGCCGCGACGGTCCGGCATCGTGCCGTCGTCCACCACCGTCACGCCGGGCACGGCAATTCGCTGACCCAGCAGACCGGCGAAGGCTGATGTCTTCTTGCGGTTGAAATCGCCCTCCAACCCGTGCCCGATCGCCTCGTGCAACAGGATTCCCGGCCAGCCGGGCCCCAGCACCACCTCCATCTCGCCCGCCGGCGCCGGAACGCTTTCGAGGTTCACCAGCGCCCGACGCAATGCCTCGTCGACAGCCGCCTTCCAGGTCGCCTCCCCGGTCAGCCGGTCATAGGCGAACCGTCCGCCCGTACCATAGCTGCCCGTCTCCCGCCGCCCATCCTGCTCCACCACGACGGATACGTTGAGCCGCACCAGCGGCCGCAGATCGGCGACACGATTGCCGTCGGCACGCATAATCTGCACCGCCTGCCACTCGCCGCCGAGCGAGGCCATCACCTGCTTCACCCGAGGATCCTTGGCGCGCGCATAGGTGTCGATGGCCGCCAGCACCCCGGTGCGCCCCCCCACATCCATCGCCGCCAGGGGGTTCACGTCGGAATAAAGCCGCGCATTGGTAGACCGGGGTGGTTCGGCGGCGGTGCCCGAATACCCGGCCGCCACGGCGGCGACGCTCTCCGCGGCACGCCGGAGCGCGGGCTCAGACAGTTCACCGGCATGGGCGTAGCCGGTCGCCTCCTTCGCCACAGCGCGCAGGCCGAAGCCAAGCGACGTGTCGAATCCGGCGCTGCGTATGCGCCCGTCATCGAGGCTGAGTTGCTCGCTCTCGCGATATTCCAGATAGAGCTCGCCGTCGTCGCTGCGCGTAAGCGCCTCGGACAGCGTGTGTTCTGCCGCCTCACGGCTCAGCGCCGCGTCGGCGCGCTCAAAGAACAGGCGGTCGGTCTCAGCGAGCAACGTCATGACGGGCGGTTCTCCGCAATGGGTGGCAGGCGGTTCACAGAGAATGGGGTGTCGGCGGCGGTTTCGCTATGGCCCGGCGGTGCCGTGCCAGCGTCAAGGGGGTACGCGACTTCGGCACTTTGTGCACGAAGTTGTACCGGGCGACGTGATAGCTCGGGTCGAAACCGTAGAAATTGTGCCGGGTGCGGGCGAGTTCTTCCTCCCGGTAGGCTGCAAGCGGCTTCGCAGCCTCGTCGGCTTCCCGACACCGCCGCTTTTCCGCCAGGCGGGCGTCGAGAGCCGGATCTGCCGCGAGCCGGCGAGCCAGATCGGCGATGGGGTCGGGCCCGGCTGGCAGGACGCGATCGACCAGGCCCAGCCGACGCGCCTCGCCAACGCCCATCGGCAACCGTCCCAGGGTCACGCGGCGCGCGTTTGCCTCACCAGCGCGGCGCGGCAGCAGATAGGTCCAGTACTCCGAGCCGTACAGGTTGCCCATGTCCTTGTAATGCGGGTTCAGCACCACGCTGTCGTTCGCCCAGACTTCGTCCGCGGCGAGCGCCAGGAATACGCCCCCTGCCCCTGCGCTGCCACGCAGCGCCGCGATAACGAGGCGGTCGGTCGTGGTGATGATCTTGCGCGCGAGATCGTCGATCGCGTTGATGTTACGCCAGGATTCGTCGGCCGGACTGTCGGCGTCTTCGATCAGGCCGAGGTGGATGCCGTTTGACCAGTAATCCGGCCCCCCCATCAGCACGAGCACGCGCGTCGGGCGCTGCAAAGCAGCCGCATAAGTGGAAGCGAGTGCTTTGCACTGCTCGGTGCTCATAGCGCCGTTATAGAAGGCGAAATGCAGGTAGCCGACAGCATCGGCTTCCTCGTAACGGATCGGCGAGTAGCCGGCCGCTTCGGGCAAATGCGCGCATTCGACGCGGAACACATGCGTTGCCGGCAGTTTCAGGGCCTTGTCGCGATGTTCGCGTACATGACCGATCCACACGGCGCCGTCACACGTCGCACGCAGCACGGCGCCGCGACAATGGCCGATGGCCGCGCCAGGGGGGCCGCAGAATCCGTCGGCGCGATGCGCATCGAACAAACGAACAGGGCGATCGAATAACACATCGAGAACGCCAGGCGAACCGTCGGCGCTGTTGATCTTGCGCAGCACGACGTCGGTCGGGTCAGCGGTCCAGTCGATGGCACGGTCACGATGGCGGCACGCCGGTCGCACGCGCACTTTGCGTGGATCCGGCAGGAACGGCGTGAATGTTCCTGCAGCGACTCGCTCTAGTGCCTCCAGCACCGCCCGCAGCGCCGCATCAGCGACCTCCCGCCGGTACAGGCTGGATTTCGTGCCGTTCCGCATAGAGAACGTCGTGGCAGCCCAGACCGGACCGGCGTCCATTTCCGCGTCCGCCTGCAGCACAGTAACGCCCCATTCGTCCCGATCCTCCAGGATCGCCCAGTCGAGCGCCGAAGGGCCTCGATCGCCGACAACGCCGGGATGCACGATCAGGCACCGATCGCGCTGCCATACCGTCGCGGGAATTGCCCGGCGCAGGAACGGCGCGAGCACGACATCGGGCCGGAACAGGTCAACGGCCTCGCGCGTCACCGCATCGTTGATGTCAAGTTCCACGGAGAGTTCGTGGCCACGTTCTGTCAATTCCACAAACAGCCGTTGCGAGAGGCTGTTGAAGCTATGCACGAGCAGCAGAATGCGCACGCCGCCCTCAGCAGATCCGCGGAAGCTGCTCACCGGACAGCCAATCGACCATGCGACCGCCGCCGAAGCCGGTTGTCATCTGAACAAAACGATGTTCATCGGCCACCACTTGTCCGATGATCGCCGCGTCGCACCCGAGCGGATGCCCGCGCATTGTCCGCAGCAGGTCGCCGGCGGCATCGGGCGCGACAATGGCGACCAGTTTGCCCTCGTTGGCGATATAGAGCGGGTCGAGGCCGAGCAATTCGCAGGCCGCCGCCACTGCCGGTTTCACCGCCAGCGCGCTTTCCTGCAACACGAAGCCAACGCCGGATTGCTGCGCCAGTTCGTTGAGAGTTGCCGCGAGGCCGCCTCGGGTTGGATCGCGCATCGCGCGCAGCGCATGCCCGCCAGCGGCAACCATTGCGGCGACGAGGCCGTGTAGTGGCGCCGAATCCGAAACGATCTCGGTGTCAAATGTCAGATTCTGCCGCTTCGACATGACCGCGACGCCGTGATCGCCGATGCTGCCGGACAGAATTACGACATCCCCCGGCCGGCACTTATCGGCGGAAAGTGCCAGACCCGCCGGAACGATGCCGATACCGGTGGTGGAGATGAACACGCCGTCAGCCTTGCCGCGTTCAACGACTTTCGTGTCACCGGCGACGACACAGACGCCCGCCGCGCGCGCCGCGGCACCCATACTGTCAGCAATGCGTTGCAGATCGGCGAGCGGGAAGCCTTCCTCCAGGATGAAGCTTGCCGAGAGGTGCAGAGGCTGCGCTCCAGCCATGGCGATGTCATTGACAGTGCCATGCACGGCCAGCGATCCGATGTCACCACCAGGAAAGAACAGGGGCGAAATCACGTAAGCGTCCGTGGTCATCACCATGCGGCCCGCGGCAATATCGAACGCCGCCTGGTCGTTATTCTGGCGCAGCCACGGATTGTCGAGCGCGACGTGGAAGATGTCGGCGATGAGCTGCGCCATCGCCCGACCGCCGGCGCCATGCGACATGTCAACGCGGCCGGTGCGGATGTCGAGTTTGCGGCGGTACGCCTTCGGAGGCATCAGGCATTAACCGTCATGGCCGGGGGAAGCCGGGCTGCGACGAAGCACGTGCGTCCGGGCCCGGTCCCGAAACCGCCCGTACGTCCAGTGCGCGGCGCAAGCACCCTCGGCGGAAACCATGCATGAACCCATCGGCGTCTCGGGCGTGCACACGGTGCCGAACAACTTGCAGTCGGCGGGCTTCTTCACGCCCCGCAGGATGGCGCCACATTCGCAGGCGGGATTGTCCGACGCCGGGACGTACTCGATGCCGAAGCGGCGTTCCGCGTCGAATTCACGGTATGCCGCCTTCAGCCGCAGTCCGCTGTAAGGCACGATGCCGAGGCCGCGCCATTCGAACGCCTTGCGCAGCTCGAAGACATCAGCGACGTCATCCTTGGCGTGTTCATTGCCGTTCTGGCGCACCGCGCGGCCATACTGGTTCTCCACCTCGTGCCGACCTTCGTTGACCTGACGTACCAGCATGAGGATCGACTGCATGACGTCCAGTGGCTCAAATCCGGCGATCACCACCGGCTTGGCGAATTCCTCAGCAAAGAACACATAAGGCTCTGTGCCGATGACCGTACTGACATGTGCCGGACCGATGAAGCCGTCGATACGCACGCGGCCCAGTTCACGCACGTCGGGACTCTCGAGGATGTTCTGGATCGCCGAGGGCGTCAGCACGTGGTTGCAGAACAGGGTGAAATTGCGCAGCCCCTTGGCGGCGGCGAGCTTGATAGCATGTGCGCTTGGCGGTGTTGTCGTTTCGAAACCGATGGCGAAGAACACCACCTCGCGATGCGGCTCCTGCTCGGCAATGCGGATGGCGTCGAGCGTCGAATATACCATGCGGATGTCCGCGCCCGCCGCCTTGGCGCGCAGCAACGACATGTTGTCCGACGCCGGCACGCGCCAGAGATCGGCATAGGTGCACAGTGTCACCCTCGGGTCCTGCGCCAGGCGGATCGCTGCGTCGATGCGGCCGATCGGCAGCACGCAGACCGGGCAGCCAGGTCCGTGGATCAGGCGGACATGCGGCGGCAGGAGGTCCTCGATGCCGTAACGAGAGATCGCGTGCGTGTGGCCACCACAGAATTCCATGAAGTGATACGTAGCGGCCGGATCGGCCACCTCGGCAATGCGGCCGGCTACCGCGCGCGCGAGACGGCCGTCGCGGTACTCATCGGCGTATTTCATGCCGGGGTGTCTCCCGCCGCCGTCAGCACGGCGATCCGTTCCAGGTCGGCGAGGATCTGTTTGGCTTCCGCCGCGTCGATCACGGTCAGCGCGAATCCGACATGCACCAGCACGTAATCGCCGACCGCCGCCTGTGGCACGTAGGCGAGATTGATCTCTTTGCCGACGCCGCCGAAATCGACCTGGCCGAAGCGCATCATCGGTTGGTCACCGGTGATGCTGACAATCCGGCCGGGAATCGCGAGGCACATTGTGCATCTCCTCGGTCTTCGGACCAGGCGGCCCATACGGCCTGTCCGAGTGCCAGACCGCCGTCGTTCGGCGGCAGACGCTCGTGCCAGACCGGCTGGTGGCCGGCCGTGCGCAGGGCCGCGACCGCCGCCTCGGTCAGGCGGACATTCTGGAAACATCCGCCGCTCAATACCACGCAACGCTCGCCGATGCGGCGGGCAATTTCGGCAATGACGGCGCCAAGACCGGCGTGGAACGCAGCCGAAATGGCCCCAGCGGGTACGCCGGATTGCAGATCCGTGAGCGCCGATCTGAGCGCCGGCTGCCAATCGACCACCAAGGGGGCCAAGGCATGCACCGGTACGCCCCCTCGCGTTACGGAAGGCGGACAGGGATCGGGAACCACACGGCCCGGCTCCGCAGCCGGCAGGGCCTCTCCGGCCGCCCTCACGCCCCCGACGGGCGGCCGCGACTTCTCTGCCGCTTGCGGTGCCGTGACCCGAAACTCATAGGGCTGTTCGGCGAAAGCCCCCGCGGCCGCCCACTCCAGCTCAGCCGCGGCCTGGCCTTCATAGCTGGCACGCTGGCGCAGGCCGAGAATGGACGCGAATGCATCGAACAGACGGCCGACACTTGTCGTCCACGGGGCGTTCGTGCCGGAACGGAGCATGCCCGCCAGGACACGGCGTTCCGCCCGGGTGAACGCGGCGACCGGTTCGAGGTCCTCGCACCTGAACACGCCGTCGCCAAACGCCTCAAATAGCAGGCCTAGGGCAACACGCCGCGGTTCGTTTGCCGCGGCTTCACCGCCGGGCAGTCGGAAGGGGCGCAGATGCGCCGCCCGAGACGCGCCATCCGGCCTGACGACCAGGAATTCGCCACCCCAGATCGCGCCATCAGTGCCGAGGCCGGTGCCGTCCCAGGCGACACCCAGGACCGGCGGCTTCAGGCCTTGCTCTGCCATACAGGCGATCACGTGCGCGAGATGGTGCTGCACGAATACCACCGGCAGGTCGGCCGCCTCCGCCGCACGGGATGACGCATAGTCTGGATGCAGGTCACACACGGCGAGCCGCGGCTCGAATGCGTGCAGTCTGGCGAGATCGGCGATGGCACACGCATGAGCCGCGCGGGCGGCAGGTGTCGTCAGATCGCCGATGTGCTGGCTCAGCACCACATTATCGTTCCGGCTGAGTGCGACCGTTGTTTTGAGGTGGCCGCCCACGGCCAGGATGCCACCGGCGACACCGGGCACGCTGAGCTGCATCGGCGCGAGGCCGCGTCCCCGCCGCACGACGAATTCGCGTCCGCACACAATCCGCATGACCGAATCATCTACTGCACGAACGACCGGGCGGTTGTGCACAAGGAACAGATCCGCAATGCCGCCAAGCCGCGCGAGGACGTCCCGCTCGTCGATGGCGATCGGTTCGTCGCTGACATTGCCGCTGGTTGCTACGACCGGAAATCCCAGTTCTTGCAGCAGCAGGTGATGCAGCGGCGCATAGGGCAGCATGACACCAAGTGACGGATTTCCAGGTGCGACGGCCTCGCAGACGTCGCCACCGACGCGCCTCAGCAGGGCGATCGGACGCGCTGGACCGGTCAGTACAGCCGCTTCTTCCGACGAGACGCGACAGCATTCCTGCACACCTGTCAGATTGGCGAACATGACGGCGAACGGCTTATCCTCGCGGCGCTTGCGGTCGCGGAGACGCTGAACAACGACGCTGTCTCGGGCGTCAGCGATCAGGTGGAACCCGCCGATGCCCTTGGCCGCAACGATGTGGCCGGCACGCACGGCATCCGCGGCGGCAGAGACCGCATCGTCGCCGCTCGCCAAAACCTGGCCGCTGCGATCCCACAGTGACAGGCGCGGGCCACAAACGGCACACGCGTTCGGTTCGGCGTGGAAGCGGCGATCCATCGGATCGTCATACTCGGCCTGGCACGCCGGGCACATGTGGAAGTGCCGCATCGATGTCCGCGCACGATCGTAAGGAATTGCCTCGATGATGCTGTGTCGTGGCCCGCACTGCGTGCAGTTAATGAAGGCATAGCGATAACGGCGGTCGGCGGGGTCGAACATTTCTCGCAGGCATTCGTCGCAGGTCGCCAGATCGGGCAGCACGTGAGCGACCAGTGCGCCTTCGGTATCGCTGGCGCGAATGGCAAAGCCTTTGTCGCCGCCGGGACAAATGTAGCAGGTCTCGATGGCGGCGATGGATGCATTTGCCGGTGGAGATGCGCGCAATTCGGCAAGCAGCGCTTGGACGCGATGCGCCTCGCCCTCGGCCTCAATGGTCACACCGGCGGCTGAATTGCTGACCCACCCAGCGAGTCCAAGCGCGGTGGCACGGCGATGGACGAAAGGCCGAAAGCCCACACCCTGCACCGCTCCGCCAACGAGGACACGGATTCGGACAACCCCGCCGTTGCCCGGTGTGGAAACGGGCGTGTTCGGAATGAGCTGGCGTGGCATCGGCGTTCCTATTCCAACCCACCGTGTCGGTCATTCCGGTGCCGACGCGCTGGTTGAACTCCGGACCTACTGGTTAAGAAGGAAGTCCGAGCCTGCCGCGGCCGTTTGCTGTCATTGCGGCGTTCCTCGTAAGTGGCTGACCATACGCCACAGTCTATCCACCGTCATCTGCGGCCTGTCGCGCCATCCGTGTAGAACGTGCGGAGAATCCGCGGACCTGCCAATCAACACCCCGCTCAGAACGTTGGCGAGAACGAAAGCCGCACGGGGTCTTTGTTCAATAGGCAGAATCCGCACCAGCAGCCGCTGTCATAACCGCCGCGGCCGGCACGGAGCGTTGAATCCGTCCCCGTCATCACCGGAGGCGGAATCGGGGCGGCGGTCAAGCGTGCCGCCGACCAAGGGACGATCGAGGTCCCGACGGACCCGGTCCCAGGCCCGGCTTGACCTGCACATCGGCAGCACCGGAAGCGCGTCTGGTATCTTCACGCACGTGACGCGACCGGCCGCCCGCGTCGCCATCTCTTCGGGCAGCATCGGGCGCTTGGCCTCGCCGCCCCCGGGAGGCCGGTCGCAAGCTGCGCGAGACGTGCGCAAGGGCGCCGATCCGACCGGCGACGCCCTGAAACGCCGCGACGCCGTCTAGGATGGCAAGACGGGGCGGAACATCGTGCGGGCGCTGCTCAATGTTTACGCGCACCAGGAAAGCAGCAGGCTCAAATCATGGGCCGAGGAGAAGCGCCGGATCGAGGCGGTGTTCGCCGAGCAACTCAACCAGCCGTTGATCGCGCTGACCCTGCAAGCGCTGCAACAGGCCACCGATCGTTGGCAGTCCGCACGGCCCGCCGCCGCTGTTTCTCAGGCGCAAAGGCGTGTTCTCGGGCTGGCCCACCGACCAGATGGCACCGACATTGTGGTGCTCACAGCCTTCTTCGACCGCGGAGCAAGGAAGCCCTGAAGTTCACAACCGATCAGGATGCCAACGCCTTCTACGCTCGCTTCGCTCCGGATGACACGCCGTTTGCGAAAACCAAAGAGGTTACCCCAAACGTCAACGTCGACCTCGACGAACGCGGCCATCTCGTGGGCTTCGAGGTCCTCCACGTTCGCCTACGAGAGCGGCGCAAAGCTGGCCACAAACATCCGGCCGCATCGTGCTTCCGGCCATATGGCGCCTCGCTTGTCGCGACGACAATGTGATCCGATCGAGATTCTCCCCCCGTCCTAACTGCAATCTGAGTTCAGGTGGCAGCCGCATTTCTGTGGAAGATTGTCGCAGCGAGGTGATAGCCACCAGGTCAGTGCGACACATTGCTGGCTGGCCGTAGGCGGTGTTTTCGTCTAGCGTCCGTCAAGGTGACGGGAGAAAGCGTGAATGCGTAATCGCAGAGCCGTGCTGCTGGCGTGCCTCGCAACCTTGGTTGCTCCGTTCAGCGCCGCCACGGCGCAGCCGATGCGGCCGGCGATGCCGCCGCCAAGGGTTGAGAGGCGAGGGCCACCACCCCGCGGCTGGAGGCACCCTCGTTGGGTGTCGGGCCGTTGGCGCTGGAATGGGCGCCGCTGGGTTTGGCGACGCGGGTACTGGCGGGGCCGGTAGGGACCGGTCGACGATTTCTCCTGGGCATCCATGATGCTCGCCGGCCGCAGCGCCGGGATCGAGGGCGGTTTGGTTGTCGACCGCCGCGCGTGATTCACATCCGAGTTACGGACCCGTGGAGCGGGTTTCAGCGGCGGACGCTACTGAAACGAACAGCGTGACGTTCTTGGCTGCCGCTTCGTCCAGGATCGGCGACGGGAGCAGGTCGACCTTAGTACCAGTGCGAGCGTTGAAATCGAGGACACATGGTTGATCCCAGCGCACGACGCCGCTCGTCCTGATTCCGGTGATTGAAACGGCAAATCCGATGCGCGGTGCGAACGCACCACCGGTGGTGACGGGCACGACCACCGGCAACTTGGTCGTTTTGTTGTATCCCCTCGGCGAGGAGGCACCCCACGCGTTATGTTCCGACTCGTTCCAGCGTCATCGCGTAGACGCAGCTGGGCAGGTTCGACCATGCGCCGGTCTCCAGACGCCCGCCGAACCGGTTTCCTGCGAATCGACCCGTCAGGAATTCAAAGCCGCGGTGCATCTCCACCGCGCCGGTCGGGTCAATTGAGCCAGTATATCCGGCCCACATGGCAACATTGTTGCGCACGTGGAAATCGGTAACTGTCTGCGTTGCAGGGCACCGCCCTGCGCCGGTGAAGACCGCGGTCGCGATGCCCTGATACGCGCCGTCGTGGATACCCGCGGCACCTCGCATTTCCGGTGGCCCGCCTGGTGCGTTGGCCGAGGCGGGCGCTGTCTGTACGAGCTGGCCACGGGACGTAAAGAACGGTGTGGAACTGCTCTGCTCAGCACATCCAGCAAGCGCTACAGACGTGCAGATGAGAGCGAGGCTCACGATAGAAGCCTGAACGATGCGCGTCGGCATGGCATTTGTCCTCCGGTCCTACTTCTGCCCCACATACGTTTATCCGTCACATAAGTTTCAGTACACAGGCTGTGGGCACCAACGGCTCCACCCTCCGGCGATGCGCTGCCATGGCTTGCTGATGCCGCCGCTCGCGCAGGCTCTGTTGTGCGACCAGGCCGGGACGGGGCTGCACACGGATCAGCGGTGGCGGGTACCAATCCTCCTGTCGGCGGCTACACAATAAGCACCGAACGATAGTCCTGGGGCTCGGGACATTTCGTTGGATCCAGAGGGGAGGTCGATGTCGCCCCGCTTCACGGCAACCCGCACCCCGCTGGAGGCGCCTCGACCCGCTGCGTTCCTCTGGCGTGCGTCGCTGGGAACAGTCTGATTGCGCCAGTGATTCGGCGAGCGTGGACCGCTGGCTGGCATGCGGCTCGGCGACGAGGCGGCCGTTTTCGACAGTGAGGCCCACCCCTGGCCCCAGCGCTCAGGTGCGGCACTCACAGCTTGGCATGGCAGCGGGTACTGCAGGCTGATGCGACGATTTCAAACATTACGCAAATGTCGTCCGACCCTTCCGCATCGCCAGCAACGAGCCCGCTCCGCAAGCTGTCGGTCTGGCTCCTCATCCCTCCGCCAACCCCGCCACCGGGACTCACCGTTGCACATGAGGGTTTCATTCTTGGCTGATCGCCGGCATTTTTCCGGTGCCGACGCGCAGAGTCGAACTCCGGACCTGCTGATTACGAAAGATATCGGCGACCTCGAGCGCCGGTCGCACCCGGATCTGCCCGGGGCGTCGTTGACTTCGATCAGCAGCTGGAGCTTCTCGAGAGGACCCGTCGCCGCGCGGACCGTCTTGGTGGCGCCGCGGACGTAGAGCGCGGTTGCGTTCAGCCTGGAGTGCCCGAGAAGAAATCGGGATGACGTGCATGTCGACATTCCGCTCGAGCAGGCGGGTAGCGAAACTGTGCCGCCTATGTCTCCGGAGACATAGGCGGCACAACGTGTGCGGACTGACATACTTCTTGATGCCAGCAGCCTCAGCGGTCTCATGGAGGGCCCGAGTGATCTGGCGCGTCGAGATGGGTTCGAGAGAGTTCTGACCGGGCAACAACCAAACCCTGACAGCATGATTCCGCCCGCTTGCCCTTGCGCCACCAGCTGCGGCGAGAGCGTGGCGTTTCGGTCCTCGCGTCCCGTGCCCTGCTCGACCCGGACCAGCATGCGCGTGCTGTTGATGGCGCCGACCTTGAGAGCCGCCGCCTCTGAGACCCGTAAGCCGGCACGACAGGCTATGCCGAAGGCCGCCCGATGCTTCAACCAGGGAGCTATCGCGAGCAGTCGCCCGACCTCCTCGACGCTGAGCAGCGCTGGTAGCTTCTGAGGGTGGCGGACGATGATGAAGCGGCACGACAGGTCAGGCCGATCGAGCGCCACCGTGAAGAAGAAACGCAGCGCCGATACGGAGTAATTGATGCTCGGCGGCTGCACGCCACTCTCGGCCTGTGGGACTTGAAAGCGGCGACTGTCCTCAACTGTCACCGGATTGGGCGAGCGCTTGAGGAACGTGACGAGGTTCAGCACGGAATGCACATGGTCACGCTGCGTGCCCTGGCGCAGGCGGCGCACGGCCATGTCCTCGAGCATGGGCTGGCACAGCGGGCTGATGGGCTGTGACACTGGTTGAATGGTCACTTGGTCTTCTCCTTGAGCTGAAGGTGATGCTTCATGCGCAAGGCCGGACCAAATCTCGCTCAACCGCTCACCGCCGGGCTCGAACTCATCGATCCCACCCCCAGCGTTCTCCCTCGAAGCGGGTTAGTGTTTGTGTCGAGAGCGATCATCGGACACGCCCGCGGGTGTACTCTCTCGCAAGCGCCATCGAGGCCTCGAAGATCACCCGGGGCCGGGGCGGCACGCCGTGGCCGATCGATCACGCGAAGGACGTTCCTCTAGTGGCGCGCACCATGGCGCGATGAGGTCTGATCCGAAACCACGGCCGCACGTTCTTGGAGAAACCTCCCGACGCTCTTTTCGCCCTCCGCTATCAGCTGTTCGATGTTGGCGGCGCTGCGGTCGAGTTTGCTCTCGAAATCCAGCGCATTTTGCAATTCCTCCGGCATTTCGATGCAGGGAATGTGATACCCTCGATGTGGGTCGGTTGGAAACGATCTCGGGATGCGGACCGGTGCCTTGATGTCGAATTGTGCCAGGTAATCGGGCCGGAATGCGTCCTCCAACAGCATGTCGTTAACCATCTCGAGATGCCGCAGTTGCTGAAAGAGCGAGATATTGCCTTCGAGCTGATTGCGCCGGTCAATGATAGCATCCGGCAATTCGGGTACTTTTTCGCATGTGGTGGGATTGATCTTTATCAGCCACACCTCGTCGGGCAGGTTCTCCACGCCGACGCTGCTTGGCCGCATCAGTTCCTGGAGAGGCGGATTATCGGAGAACAGGCCATCCCAGTACGCGGACCCGTCTATCATTACTGCCGGAAAGATATTCGGCACCGCGCACGAGGCAAGGATATGCTCTACCCGGATAGGGTGATGGAAAGAGATGAATTTCGTCAGCTTGCCGGTGCTGACGTTCGCAGCACCGATCATCAGTACGGGCCGCTGTTTTCTTGGTCCCCACGATGCAATTTCTTCAAAGTCAATACGCGACTCGAGCAGTGCGCGAAAGTCCCGGAAGACTTCGCGATGACCAGTGGTCGCCAGCGACATCATACCTTTCAGCAGAGGCGATGATGGACTGAGCTGCAACGTGGGAATCAACCCTCGATTGACCATCCTGAGGGAGCCAACGACGAAGCTGTTGAACGCATACTCGAGCCAACCGTGGGCCGTGTTGGCCTGCCAGAATTCCATCAGGCGGCCCCATGCCGGGGTCTCGTCCTTCACGAGAGCGTACCACACCAGAGTGGCACAGATGGCACCGCCGGACGTGCCGCTGATGCTGACGATCTCGAACTCGTCGCGCACCCGCGCGTCGCAGAGCGCTTTCAATGCGCCCGCCGTAAACGCCGTCTGACTTCCACCACCTTGGCAGGCGATCGCGATCTTGGTTTTTGCCATGTCTCTCGTCCCTAGAACGAGCCTAAAACAGTGCCGAGCGCGATCACACCAACCACGGCGATCAGTGGGCTCACCACGGCTACCATGACCAAATCAAAGTAGCTGTCCCGATGGGTCAATCCGCACACTGCCAGAAGCGTTACGACAGCGCCATTGTGGGGAAGCATGTCGAGTGTGCCCGAACTGATCACTGCCACGCGGTGCAACAGGGCCGGGCTGATGCCGGATTGCTGCGCCAGACGCAGATAAGTGTCCCCGAGCGTGTCGAGGGCGATCGTGAGCCCACCCGAGGCCGAGCCCGTCAGTCCGGCCAACACGTTCGTCGCGACGGCCAGCGATACCAGCGGACCGCCGCCGATTGACAGGACCCAATCGCGCACCATGGTGAAAGCGGGCAGTCCCGCGATGACCGCACCGAAGCCAACCAGGCTGGCGACGCTGACGGCCGGCAACACCGAGGCATTGGCGCCGGAATCCATGCTGTCGCGCAATGCGGGAAGCCGCCGGCCGCTGACGATTAGGAGCGTCAGGATCGCAGCGCCAAGCGCCACGATGACCGCCCATACGCCCCCCACGGCCGACAGCGACGTTCCGCCCCAGCGCGCCTCGGCCAGGAACGAAACGTCGAGGCGAGGCAGAACGATCGCTGACATCAGTACGTTCACGGTGATCACGACGACGAGCGGCAAGAGGGCCGTTGCGATTGGCGGTGCCGTGTCGACGCGACGGCTACGATGGATCTCGGGTGGATCGAATTCGCGCGTCACGGTTGCCCGTTCGCGTACCACCAGGTCCTCGGCCGCCTCGTCTGCCTGCGTACCCGCCCGCTCTCCAAAGCCCTCGCCGGCGCGGCGGGCGGCGGCTTCCGCCCGCGCAAGCCACCACAGGCCAAATCCGAGCATGATCATCGACGCAATGATACCGAGACCCGGCGCCGCCAGCGGCGTCGTGCCGAAGAATGGCATCGGGATGGCGTTCTGGATTGACGGCGTGCCGGGCATGGCCGACATCGTGAAGGTGCACGTGCCGAGCCCGATTGCAGCGGGCATGAAACGGCGCGGTATGTTTGCTGCCTGAAACATCGCCTGCGCCATGGGAGCGATCACGAAGAATGCGACGAAAAGGCTCACCCCTCCATAGGTGACGAGGGCGCCGGCAAGCACCACTGCCAGAATTGCCCGCCGCTCTCCCAGCCGCTCCGTGACGAAGGCCGCGATAGCCGAAACTGAACCGCTGTCTTCCATCAGCTTGCCGAACAGAGCGCCAAGCAGAAAGAGCGGAAAGAATTGCGCCAGAAAATGGCCCGCACTTCCCATGAACGTCTGTGTCCAGTTGGCAAGCAGCGGCTCACCGGAGGCCGCCGCCGCGATGAGGGCCGCCACCGGAGAGAGTAACAATATGCTCCAGCCCCGATAGGCCAGCACGATGAGGAGCAAAAGTCCGATCAGGATACCGAGCAGGCCCATCGGTTCAGCCTCCGATGCCACGGTTGCAATTGGGAAGGATCGATCATTGAAACCGACTTACGAGTTTGCCAACAATCGGTTCACACGGCGGAAATCCGGTGGACGGGTGACAACGCGATGCCAAGGCAGGGCCATCGTTCTCCCTGCACCAGAAACTCTACTGCAATCGGAATGCGGAGGCCCCCTGTTCCGGACCAGGGTTGGTTCCCATACATCAGACACCCGACGACGATGCTGACGAGACGATGCACCGGACCGGAGCGCAGGCCGCGGATCGCTTTATGTCGCCGGGACAGGCAGGCTGGTCAAGCTGCTATAGTGTGACGGGCAACGCCCGTCTCTCTCTGTTTGCCGGACTGCTTGAGCGGAGACACATTTGGCAGCGGTTCTTGATCCGCACCCATCGATCGTTCCTCAGCCCGAAGCGCTGCGCGGATCAGCCGTTCCACCGGCTGACCGGACAGGAACCGACAAACCAGCCGCGCTGGAATCTATCCCGTCGACGGGCTGTGGATTCGCCAGAAAATGTTGCGCTGCGGGGTCCCTGGACAGCCATCCGCCGCGACGGCGATTGGCTCGGTCTACGACGGAGCCGGAATATCCGCCATTGCCTTGAGCTCGTTCGAGGCAAGAGCCGCGGACAGCCAATGCCGAGGTTCGACGCGGGGTCGACCTGTCTGCCATCGCGCGCGTTTGATGTGTGGAAACAGGGCGGTACGGATCCGGATGCACACACACTCTCTCGCGTACCAGAGGCGGCAAGGGGTTTTACCCACCAGGCTGGACAATCGGATATTGTCACACCCGGGATGATTGTATAGGAGCGCCGTTCGCCCAGTGGACCGTCCGCCCATAGGCGAGTGAGTGCTTGCCAGCGGTCATACGTGCGCGATGCCTTCCGGGCCCAGTCGCACGAAAGGGCCGGCACGACGGGGCGGTTTCAGCGACCCGTCGAGACGCACCGCGCGGATGATAAAGCCGTTCCCGCCGGTGCGCCTGATGCTGATCGGCTTCGCGGATGACAAGCCAGACCAGAGGATAAATAGACAGGGAAATAAATGCCATGCCGAGAGATGTCGTTCAGGCTTCGATCGTGACCGTCGCTGTCCTCTGTACATCGGTCACGCTTTCCGGGTGTCAGCAGGAGAGCACATCAACACCGTTCTACACGTCCGGTGGCGTGCGCGTACAAGCGCCTCCCGCGGCAGGACCGGCGCCCGGGGTGCCAGGCGCAGTGGGTCCCTTCGACGGGATTTATCAGGGCCCCGCGAACGCGGTTTTCACCGGGGCTGGACGATGCATGGGAACACAGCAGGTGACCGATTTCCATGTTCGCAACAACGTTGCCCAGTGGGCCGGATATACTGGCACGATCGATCCCAGCGGCGCGGTGCAGATGCATCGGGGGGGCTTCGACTTTCTGACGGGTCGGTTCCACGGCAACAGGTTCGTCGGGCGCCTGGAGACCGGCGCGTTTGGGCGCGGGCCCAGCTGCGTTTACCAGTTTGCGTTGCAGCGCGTGGGAGCATAATCGGCGCGCAGCCGCGGTGAAACGCTTCCTTATCACCGTATCCGTTGAGCCGGTTTGCAGCGACACAACGCTGCGGCACGAGGCTGGCAGCCACCGATCACATTACTACGCGAAGCTGGTCAGTGGGCCATGAGCGGCTGGGTGATCCTGGCCAGGCCGCAGGGAGCAACCGCGAAGTCCAAAACCATTCTCACCACCGCTGCGGCGGCTATCGTGCTGCTGCTGCTGCTGCTGCTGCTGCTGCTGCTGCTGCTGCTGCTGCTGCTGCTGCTGCTGCTGCGGCTGCCGCTGGTGGTGGTGGTGGTGGCGGTGGTGGTGATACCGCTTTCCATGGGAGAAATGCGCATCATCAGCGAATGCAGCCCTTGGATCACCAGAGAGGGGACTGCCGCCCTCGTGACGCCCGCAAATGGTTCGTCGCGGGTGCATAGGTCTGCAACTAATCGTCAGCTCGTGACTTTGGCATCGTCGTCGACGCGACGCTTCGACCGCAAGATGACCTCAAGGTTTGTCCTTTCTTACGTCGTCATGCCTCGGGAGCGACGCCGACGTACTTGAACTGGTGTACCACGTCACCCATGGGCGCCTTGTCGTCGTACTGCACCTGGAAGATGGACACTATCTTCGACGTTATGTCGCCGTTGGCAT
>JASHQG010000482.1 GCA_030037665.1 Acetobacteraceae bacterium | reverse complement strand
TATCGCACTGGCGACCGTGGCGTGTGGCGTGACGACGGGCAGCTGGTCTATGCGGGCCGGCTCGACGAGCAGGTGAAGATTCGCGGTCAGCGCATTGAACCGGCGGAGGTGGAACAGGCGCTGGAAGCGCTGCCCTCGGTGGCGCAGGCGCTGGTGGCTCCGCGCGGCGACGGACCAACGGGGCGGCATCTCGTCGCCTGGCTGTTGCGGCGGACCGGGGTGACAGCACCTGCGACACCAGTTCTCCGCGCGCATCTGGCCGAGTTACTGCCACCTGCGATGGTGCCGACCCACATGGCTTGGCTGGACGCCTTCCCGCGTAGCTTGAACGGCAAGATCGACCGGGGCGCCCTGCCGGACCCGATTCCCGACGTTGCGGCAGTGGAAGAACCACAGAGCGAGGCCGAAAACATTATATCCGCGGCGTTCGCAGAGGCGCTGGGCTGTGCGCGCATTGGCCTATATGACAATGTCTTTGACCTGGGCGCGGATTCGATCCGGTTACTGCAAGTCGTCGCGGAACTCCGACGGCTTGGGCTAGCCGTCGAAATCGCCGCGATCTACCGCCACCCGACCGTGGCGTCGCTTGCGGCCACACTGGCGCCTGCTACGGCGGGGATCGATCAGGAAGCGGTGATGGGCCTGGCGCCGCTCAGCGCGTCGCAGGCGTGGTTCTTCCGGACATTCCGCGGCAATCCGAGCCATTTCAACCAATCGGCGGTGCTTCGCGCGCGGGAACCTCTCGATCCGGCGCTGTTGGAACGCGCGCTGTCGGCGCTGCTGTGCCATCACGACGCGCTACGACTGCGTTTCGTAAAGGCCGACGGGCGTATGCAGCAGGAATTCGGGAGGTTGCCCCCGCAACGGATATTGCAGGTCATCGCGCTGCCCGACGAAGCAGCCATGGAAGATCACGCGCAGACAATACAGCGAAGCCTCGACATCGCTGCCCGGCGCGTGTTCGCGGCGGCGCTGTTTAGGCTGCCGGACGGCGACCGCTTGCTGCTGGTCGCGCACCACCTCGTCGTCGATGCGGTGAGCTGGCGCATCCTGCTCGACGACCTCGGCGCCGCTTTGGCGGCACTTGCGGCCGGTCAGACGCCGCGGCTGCCGCCGAAGACGCATTCCTTCCGTGAGTGGGCGGAGTACCAGGCGCGGATCGCCGTCAGCCCGGCGTTGGCCGACGAGCGCGCGCACTGGGCGGCAGCCGGCATTGGCCTGCCGTGGTCCACCGGCGGACCACTCCGGCGCCGCCGGCGCGTGACGGCGGAGGTGTGCACGAGGCGGCTGCCCAGCGAGGCGACGTTGCTCACGGCCTTCGCGCTGGCGCTGTCGGCCGAGCGAGAGGGCGGGCCAGTCGTGGTCGTGCTCGAGGGGCAAGGTCGGGATGCCATTGCGGCGGGGTTGGATGTGAGCCGCACCGTCGGTTGGTTCACCAGCTTCTACCCGGTGCACCTTGCGCTGAAAGGTCGCACTGGTGTGGCGGCACTGGCCGCGGTGCAGAGCGCGATGGCAGCAGTGCCGAACCGGGGCGCAGGGTTTTCCATCCTCGCGGAACTAGCACCGGAGACCGAGACGAGACCGTGCCTGCCGGAGGGCGCCGTTGGCTTCAACTATCTCGGCCACGTCGCAGCGCCCGCGACCGGCGGCATGTTCACGGCGGAACTGGCCAGTTTGGGCGACCAGATTGATCCGGAGTCTCCCGCGCCCTTCGCGCTCGACCTGCTTGCCAGCGTGCGGGGAGACGCGCTGCATCTGGTGGTCTCGCACGATCCGGATGCGTGGACGGCGGCAGCGGCACAGCGGCTGATGGATGCGCTGCGGCACGAACTGACCCAGTTGCCGCACGCCGGATCGCCCGTCTGGCGGCCGGTTCAGCCGTATATCCGCTACGTCGCCGAGGACGCACCGCTGGTGTTGCATGCCGACGCACCGACCAAGCTTTTCGCCATGCCGCCGTTGTTCGGTTACGGCGCGGCTTTCAGAACCCTTGGCGAACGGCTGCCGGGGGCCGCATTCTACGCGTTCGACTTCATCGAGGCGGAAGACCGAATCGCGCGATACGCACGGATGATCCGCGCGCTTGCGGCGGACGGGCAGCCGATTCTGCTGGGCTATTCCGGCGGCGGCAACCTGGCTTTCGCGGTGGCCAAGGCGTTGGAGGCTTCGGGTACGCCCGCCGGCCGCCTCGTCCTGCTCGATGCCCCGTTGAAGCGGCGGGCGATCGTACAGGACGAGGCTGCGCTCCAGGCGATGATGGAGACCAATCTCGGCTATTTTCGCGACCGTATGGCGAGCGACGCGGATTATCGGGCCTACATCGTTCAGCCGGATCTGCGCGCGATGATGCTGCGCAGGATGGCGTCGTTCATCCGCTATCTGACCGGCCATGTAGATGACGGGCGCATCGGCGCAGACATCCACCTGCTGCGCTCGGCGCAGGAATGGGCTGCGCCGGAGGATTGGAACGGATGGGCGGAGCGGACCAGCGGCCGCTTTGTGCTGCACCACGGTGCAGGTGAGCACGCCCGCATGACCGAGGGCGGCAACCTGGATATTAACGCGGGGATCATCGCCCGTATCCTCGAAAACGATGCGCTCACATGACACAATGACGTTGGCTAGGCATGCCCGGAAAAGGGTGAACAGAGATGATGCCCCTCTTCATGGTCGCTTACATCGGCGTTGCCGTTGCACTGGCTTATCTGGGGCGGCAAACCCGACTCGGGCCACTGCTCATCTTTCTGCTCGCGCTCTTCGTGACGCCGATCTTCCCGGCGATTTATGTGCTGATAGTCCGCATTGAACGCGGCGCCTGAATCAGCGGGTCGCATGCAGGTCCTCCGTTTCGTTAGGCAGGCGGATACGACCGCCCGGGTCCATTTCATAGCCATCTCGTTGCTCGCCGG
>JASHQG010000481.1 GCA_030037665.1 Acetobacteraceae bacterium | reverse complement strand
CGATGTTCGAGCCGGTTGCATCGTTCGCTGCGGGTTTCGGTCATCGCCGCACCGTTGGGGCTCATGCCGCCAGGGCCGCGTGATGACCGCGTCAATTGGATGAAAGCATGCTCGGTCCCGGTGAGCAGTTCGGCCTTGGCCGTTTCCCGCCGCGACCACCGTGGCGCATCCGGGGCGCACCGCCCCGGCTGGCAATGCGCGGTCGCGCTCCACCAGCCCGGCCGTGTCGTTGTCAATGTGGCCCAATCGCAAAGGCCGGTAAGGCCACGCAGGCCCCTACTGTAGCACTGTAGCACCGGGCGGCCGATTGACATTACAATAGATCAAACACGCGGCAGATACGGCCCTACGCGAGCTATCCTTCGCGACCAATGCCTTGGCCGCGAACCGCACTGTCGTTGGCGATCACGCGTTTTCGACCAATGGATTATCGCAAGCAGGAAGGAGTCCCTGACGATGAACGAGCGTCCATCTTCTGTGGTCACCGCCGCCGTCTTTGACACGAAGCCTTACGACCGGGAGGCGCTGCAACGGGCCTCAGCGAACCACGGTATCGAGTGGCACTTTCTTGACTTCCGCCTGACACAAGACTCCGCCTCTGCCGCTGGGAATGCCCGCGCGGTTTGCGTATTTGTCAACGACAAACTGGACCGGCCTTGCCTGGAAGTCCTGGCAGCGCAAGGGGTGGAACTGGTGGCCCTGCGCTGCACTGGATTCAATAACGTGGATATCGAGTTCGCTAAACAGTTACAGCTAACCGTGACGCGCGTGCCTGTCTATTCGGCGTATGCCGTAGCGGAACATGCTGTGGCGCTCCTGCTCACGTTGAACCGAAAGACCCATCGCGCATTCAACCGTGTGCGTGAGCTAAACTTCTCGCTCAACGGCCTTGTTGGTTTCGACCTCCACGCCAAGACAGCAGGGATTATCGGTACGGGCAAAATAGGCCGCGTCACTGCTGAGATTCTTCGGGGGTTTGGAATGAGAGTACTAGCCTACGACCTTTTCCCTAGCCACGATTGGGCAAGACAGACCGGAGTGGAATATGCCGAAGCTCCCACTGTAGTGCTGCAGAATAGCGACGTAGTTTCGCTGCATACCCCGCTCACGCCGGAAACCAGGTACATCATCCGCGCGGAGACAATCGAGTTAATGAGGCCGGGCAGCATACTCATCAATGTGAGCCGAGGGGCGTTGGTTGACACTAAGGCATTGATTCAAGCGTTGAAGGCCGGTCGCCTCGCGGGTGTTGGACTCGATGTCTATGAGGAAGAAGAGGGCATCTTCTTCGAGGATCTTTCGGGCGAAGTGCTTCACGATGATGACCTGGCGCGGCTGCTTACTTTCCCGAACGTGCTTATTACATCGCACCAAGCATTCCTGACCGGCGAAGCATTGAGCGAAATCGCTCGCACCACTGTGGCCAACATCTCTGCCCTGGCCGGCCAGGAGCCGTTCATTGAAGGTTCAGTGGTGGCATAAATACTAACATTGGGTGTCACGATGGATTTTGTCCTGGCAATTTTGCCGATCAGCTTCCTCATCTTTGTGATGACCAAAAAGGATGCCTGGCCTTCTCACGTAAGCCTCCCCTGCGCCGCTACCCTGGTCTATCTTTTGGCTTTGGTGCACTTCCGCCTCGACCCCAACTTGGTCAACGCTACCGTTGTCAATGGAGCCCTTTCGGCCGTCACCCCGATATCGATCATCCTGGGAGCAATTCTCCTGTCACAAACGATGCGGCGTTCGGGAGCCGAACGAACAATTGGCGAATGGCTTCGGGAAGTGAGCGCCAATCCGGTCGCCCAATTAATGATCGTGGGATGGGCTTTCCCGTATATGATCGAAGGCGCCAGCGGTTTCGGAACGCCCGCCGCAATTGCCGCTCCCCTGCTGGTCGGCCTGGGCTTTGACCCGGTGCGCGTGAGCATTCTCACTTTAACTGTGAATTCGGTGCCAACGACCTTTGGGGCTGTCGGCACCCCAATGTGGTTTGGCTTCAGCCAAGTGCCGCTCAGCGCATCGGAGATCCTGTCCATAAGCTGGAATAGCGCTCTCGTGCACAGTGTTGCTGCGCTGCTCGTGCCTGTCATCGCCTTGCGATTCGTCGTGCGATGGGCCCAGATTCGGCAAAACATCGTCTACATTTATCTGAGCGTCCTTAGCTGTGTCCTCCCCACCCTGTTTTTGTCCCGATTCAATTACGAGTTTCCATCCCTGATTGGCGGTGCCGTCGGTCTCAGCCTTTCTGTGCTGATGGCAAAGTATCACGTGGGGCTGGCGCAGCCCGACGCAGACCCCGAAGTGGAAATCGGCCGGCCAGTCAAACGCCACGAGCGAGTACGAGCTTTCGCGCCATACCTCATGCTGATCGCAATCTTGATTGTCACGCGGGTGCCCCTTTTGCCCTTTCGCGCATGGCTAAATGCTGAGTCTCCTTCGTTGGCACTCGACTTGGGGTCGCTTGGTAGGTTCAGCATGAGCATCGCCCTCGTGCTCAAGTTGGATTCTATCTTTGGCACCTCCAGCGCCTGGAGCTACAACGCGCTGTTTGTGCCGGCCTTGATCCCATTCGTCTTAGTCGTACTTCTTTCCCTGCCACTCCAGAGACTCGACCTTCGCACGCTGAAAACGGTCACGGTGGAGACGTTGCGCCGGCTACGTGCCCCCAGTGTGACTCTGGTAGCGGCATTGATCATGGTCCAATTGATGACGCTCGGTGACGATAGAGCACAAACGGCGATCATCGGCCGGACGTTTGCTACAGTAACGGGTAACGGATGGCCATTTTTCGCGCCCGTGTTGGGGGCCGTGGGGGCGTTTTTTGCCGGGTCCACCACCTTGTCGAACCTGACCTTCGCCGGAATTCAGGACTCGATTGCCCAGACGCTCGGCTTCAACCGAACTTCAATCCTAGCCTTGCAGTCCATAGGTGCGGCCATGGGTAACATGATCGCCATCAGCAACATAGTGGCCGTGTGCTCTATTCTCGGCCTTGTCAATCGCGACGGTTATATCCTCAAGCGAACGCTGATACCGTTCGCAGTCTACGGCCTGATCGCCGGTGCCGCGGGTCTGTTTCTTACATAGATTGACAAGATCTCCGGTTGCCTGTGCGGGGGCCCTAATGGCAATCGGCTTGGAGGCCGTCAGCGAGGATTGTTTACTCCGTCTCTGGCCAGCTTTCCATTGCCCACATTTTCCACCCGCACGGTAGCCCCCAGAACGATGTCGGTGAGACGCGACAGCCCGCGCCACATGACCATGTTGCCGGGTGGAGGATCATTAGCGCGGGCGAGATAGCCGCCGAGCCGTGCGATCTTGATCAGATAATGCCCGAGCGTCTCTCGCCGAGGTGAGTTCCGGTCCTTTACAAGCTTATCCAACAAGGCGATTTCAATTTTTGTCAACGCGAGCGCCGGCGGTGCATCCGGTATCGACCGATTGAGCATCGTCATCCAGAATACACGCCAGCTCAGGATGCGGAAGACAGCAATCAGATTGGTCAGACGCTGAGCCGTGGTGAGCGTCGATTCCTCAACCTTGCATCCGGACTTGAGGATCTT
>JASHQG010000480.1 GCA_030037665.1 Acetobacteraceae bacterium | reverse complement strand
TCAAGGACCAAGGACGGCCGGTGGGTGCTGGACTATCGGACCTATTTGCTGGGCGGCCTTGCTTCGTTCGAGGCCACTGTGCGGGTGCTGCAAAAATTCGGTGCAGAAGCCGATCTTACGGATCAGAGATACAAGGATGAGGCGTATGTATTGAAGCCGACCACCAACTCCCACATCGCGAGCCATGTGGAGCGTCTGGTCGGGCGTTATCTCTTTGAGCGTGACCTGTGGAAGGACGGCCAGAACGAAGGCCTGCCGTGGTCGCCGGTACGCAGACCCGAGGAAAATGTCGGTGAGGAGCACTGGGCGCAGCGCGAAACGTTCATGCAGGTCGACTATCCTGAAGTGGGAAGGACCCTCACTCAGGTGGGCGCGAAATGGGTCGCTCCTGGCCTGCCATGGCGCACCGGCCCCCGCGCGCCGCTGTTGGGCGAGCATAACGCGGAGGTGCTGGCGGATCTCGCCGAGGCCGTCCGCGAGGCACCGGCGATCTGCACTGCAGAGACAGCCCCACAAAAACCGTCGGTATTGAGCAAGCACGGCAAACCGTTCGCTCTTAGCGGGGTCCGCATCGTCGATCTGACCTGGATGCTCGCCAGCGCCGGCGCGGGCCGGTTCTTTACGGCCTTAGGTGCCGAGGTCATCAAGGTTGAGCATACGTCACGATTGGATGGTATGCGGATGGGCATGGGCAACGTTCCGGCGGGTGGACGTGCCGAGCGTGACTGCGCCATCAGTCCGCTCGTCGTGCCGACGACAAAGAACGTCAACCGTAGCGGCTCGTTCATGGAGATCAATGCTGGCAAGCGTAGCTTCAGCCTCAATCTCAAGCATCCGCGCGGGAAGGAGTTGCTAATCGCGCTGATCAAGGATGCGGATATGGTGATCGAGGGATTTTCGCCGGGCACGATGGACCGGATGGGTTTGGGCTATCAGCGATTGCGCGACATCAATCCCAAGATCGTCTATGTTCAGCAGTCGGGAATGGGGCAAATCGGTACGTATGGGCGGCTGCGCAGCTTCGGGCCGACGGCTCAGGCGTTTTCCGGACTGAGCGACATGTCGGGACTGCCCGAGCCATTCCCGCCCGCCGGCATCGGCTATTCCTATCTTGACTGGTTCGGCGCCTACCAGATGGCGCTGGCGATGATGGCAGCGCTGTATCGACAGCGAACGACCGGCGAGGGCTGCTGGATCGACTCCTCTCAGGCCGAGGTCGGCATTTATCTCACGGGTACCGCCATCCTTGATCATGCGGCCAACGGGCGGCGATGGCAGCGCTTCGGCAACCGGTCGCCCTACAAGCCGGCTGCGCCACATGGAGCCTATCGTGCCCGCGGCGAGGATCGGTGGATCGCCATTGCAGCCTTCACCGAAGAACATTGGCGGGCTCTGACCAGTGTATTGGGAACCACAGAATGGACCGCCGATCCCAGGCTGGTCACCCTTGCCCTGCGCCTTGCCAATCAGGACTATCTCGACAAGCTTCTGAACGGGGCAACGGTCGCATGGGATGCGTTCGAGTTGATGTATGCGCTGCAGCACGCAGGTGTACCCGCCGGCGTCTGCCAAACGGCGGAGGATCGTTACGAGCGGGACCCGCAGCTACGGCATCTCGAATGGCTGGTTGAGCTCAACCAGTCCGAGATCGGCCGGTGGCCGGTCAAGGAGATTCCGGTCAAGTTCAGCGAGACGCCCCCCTATATCGGTGGCTTCCTGGACCGGCACGGGCCGAGCTACGGCGAAGATAACGACTACGTACTGAGTGAGGTACTCGGCTTGAGCCGGGATCAGATTGCGCAGTTGACGCGGGAAGGAGTTTTCTAGAAGTCTCTTCGAGGGTTCTTGTGCAATTTGCTTGCTACCCGAACCTCGCAGCCATCCAGCGCAAGTGTTAGGGTGCGGACTGAATACAACGATTGATAACGAGCGAGGGATGTTCGCATGAAATTCGGCGTGTTCTACGAGATGCAGTTGCCGCGGCCGTGGGGGCAGAATGACGAGCGGCAGCTCTACCAGAACGCTCTGTCGCAGGTAGAGCTCGCCGACAAGCTCGGCTACGACTATGCATGGGAGGTCGAGCATCACTTCCTGGAAGAGTATTCCCACTCCTCGCAGCCGGAAGTCTTCCTCGCCGCGGCCAGTCAGCGGACCAAGCACATCCGTCTCGGCCACGGTATCATCCAGCTCACCACGAACCATCCCGCTCGTGTCGCCGAGAAGGTCGCTAGCCTCGACCTCGTGAGCAATGGCCGCGTCGAATTCGGTATGGGCGAGGGCGGCAGCATCACCGAGATCGGTCCGTTTGACCGGGCGATGGAGGAGAAGCGGCCGGTCTGGGAGGACGCGGTCCGCGCCATCATGCCGATGTTCAAGGACGGCGGGTGCGAGTATGACGGGCCGTATTTCAAGTTCCCGCTGCGCAACGTGTTGCCGAAGCCGGTGCAGAAGCCGCATCCGCCGCTCTGGGTCGCCTGCTCGCAGCTCGAAACGATCGAGATGGCTGGCCGCCGCGGCATCGGCGCGCTCGGCTTCCAGTTTCTCAGCGCCGAGATGGCGCACGCCTGGGTGCACGCTTACTACAATTCGTTCGTCAAGCGCCAGGACAAGCTCGGCGATTATCAGAGCAACTGCAACATTGCGATGGTCAGCTACTTCATGTGCGCCGAGACCGACGAGGAGGCACGGCGCCGGGCCGATGGCGTGACATTCTTCCAGTTCTCGCTGGCCTACTACAGCGGCTCGCGGAACCGGCTGCGCGCGGCACCGGGCACGGTGAGCCTGTGGGACGAGTACAACAAGTGGAAGCGCGAGAACCCGGAGGCGGCGGACCGCGCCCTGCGGGGTGGCCTGATCGGCTCGCCCGAAACCATTCGCCGTAAGCTGCACCGCTTCAAGGAGAGCAACGTCGACAGCATCATCTTGCTGAACCAGGCGGGGCGGAACACGCACGAGCACATCTGCGAAAGCCTTGAGCTGTTCGCCAAGGAGGTCATGCCCGAGTTCCACGCGCTGGAGCCCGCGCACCAAGTCTGGAAGCAGAAGGTGCTCTCGGGCGAGATTCAGCTCGAGGACATCGATACCACACCCTTCAAGGAGCGGCAGGGCGTCGGCAAGGGCGTTACGATCGACAGGCTGGTAGCGGCGAGCTAGAGCGCGCGGAGCGGGTTCTCTGCTCGACATACGTGCGCGTGCCCAATGCGATGACAATCGCTACGCGCGGTCGTCACCCACAGCGTCACGCGACGCCGAGGGCCGGTCACCAGGGTCACCTGGCTCATGCGATGCAGTTTGCTGTGCTCGTCGTCACGCCTGTTCGAGCGCAGCATTCATACTGTGCCGGTGCCGCTCAAGACGGCCCCTGGCGTGGCGTTACATCAGGCCGGGGAGATGCCCTGAATGGCGGAACTGAAACGCACCCGGTTAGCCTGGTTGATTACAAAGCACTGAAGCAGTCGAACGGTTCAATGCGGCTACCGGTCGGGAGAAGCGGAGCGTCCCGACCGGGGTTGCTGCGAGATAAACATTCCCATGATCAAGTTGCTCCCGCCCCGAGTGATCGGAGGTCCTGACCCGACTCTGCGCTGTCCCGAAGACAGAAATGAGTATGAGGTTCGACCCACTCGGAACGCTTCTCGGAGTGAGTCCCATTTGAACCAGATGATTCCGGCGAACAGGAACCAGACGATGCCCATCAGGAGCATGAACAGAATGTCAGAGGGATTGAGCATACGCGCCACGTCCAATGGGCCGAACCGGAACGCTACGAACGCAAGGATCAACACGGTGGCCGTCGCCACAATCCTGCTCATCACGGTGCCCCTCCGGCGTAAGTCCGTCTGTTTCACGACGCCGGAGATATAGGCGGCGTCCTGGTTCGGCACAACGCCGATCCGGAAACTCCTCGGCCGTGGGAACGCGCTTTTCTCCATCCAAGCGGCAACGTGACAGCCGCCGCCCTGATGGGCCATCGTGATCCGGTTGCGGGGGAACGCGGTGGCAATTACCACGTTGGTGCGCGGCCTTTCGCGGTCGCTGCCGTGCGCGACCAGCACCGAACAGCGACTTGCGATGCTGGCGGTTAGTGTACCGGCGGCAGCGCCGGTGATGCGATCCAGCCCATATAACGCGCAGGCCAGGCCGATCGGGTACGTTGCGAAAGCGGGCGATGATCTCGCTGTTTGGATGCGTGGGTTCGGTACGCCGGCACGGTTCGTCGGCGGTGCGCCGCCCTGGTGCCGCGGCTGTAATCGTTGCTACCGTCCCCGCAGAAACGCAGAGGGGGGCCGAGATGTCAGCATCAACAGCCAGCAACCCAGCCTATTGGACCGCCCGTGAGACGACGCAGGCGCTGGCAGAGCGGCGTATTTCCGCGGTCGAACTGTTGGACCAAGCGATCGGCCGTATCGAGGCGAGCGACGGCGCGATCAACGCCGTGGTCGTGCGGGATTTCGATCGCGCGCGGGCGGCTGCAAGAGCCGCCGATACAGCGCTGGCCCACGGGGAGCGCCTGCCACTGCTTGGCGTCTGCATGACGGTGAAAGAGTCCAACGACCTGGCCGGGTTACCGACGACCTG
>JASHQG010000479.1 GCA_030037665.1 Acetobacteraceae bacterium | reverse complement strand
GCGGAACGCCCAACTGATCCAGCATCGCCGCCATGCTCGTGGGCATAAACGGCTGCAGCACCGTTGCGACGGTGCGCAGTGCATCGGCGAGCACCCGCAGGACAGCGGCCATTCGCTCCTTGTCCGTCCGCGCCAGCGCCCATGGTGCTTGATGATCGATATAGGCGTTGGCGGCGCGAATTACCTTCCACGCTTCCTCTAACCCTTCGTGGAAGGTTTGTGCGTCCATCGCCGCCCGCATCAGCGCCGGCAGCGCTCCGGCGGCATCGAGCAGTGCGATGTCATCTTCAGCGAGCGCGCCTCTACCCGGCAGCCTGCCGCCGCAGTTGCGGGTGATCAGCGTCAAGGTGCGTTGCGCCAGATTGCCCAGGTCGTTCGCCAGCTCGACATTGATCCGCGTGATGATCGCCTGATGGCTCAGCGAGCCATCGCCACCGAACGGTTTCTCCCGCATCAGGAAATAGCGGATCTGATCGAGGCCAAACGTCTCCGCCAGCTTGCGCGGCTCGACGACATTGCCAAGCGACTTGCTCATCTTTTCGCCGTCAACCACCCACCAGCCGTGCGAGGATACCCGCCTGGGCGGCGGAAGGCCGGCGGACAGCAGGAACGCCGGCCAGTAAACCGCGTGGAAACGGATGATGTCCTTGCCGACCACATGCACGTCAGCCGGCCAGAACCGCCACATTGGATCGGTCTCGTCCGGAAAGCCGCAGGCGGTGACGTAGTTGTTGAGTGCATCCAGCCAGACATACATCACGTGATCCGGCGCGCCGGGGACCGGAATACCCCACTTGAACGTGGTGCGGCTGATCGAGAGATCACGCAAGCCACCGCGGACGAAGCTCAGCACCTCGTTGCGGCGGGAGGCGGGTGCGATGAAGTCCGGGTGGTCCTCATAGAATTTCAGCAGCCGGTCCTGCCAGGCGGCAAGGCGGAAAAAGTATGACGGCTCTCGCACCCATTCGACGGGGGCGCCGGACGGCGCGACCTTGGTCCCGTCGGGGTGGGTGGTGAGTTCCTCATCATCGTAAAATGCTTCATCCCGAACCGCGTACCAGCCTTCGTAGTGACCGAGGTAGATGTCGCCGGCGGCCTCGATCCGGCGCCAAAGCTCGGCGCAGGACCGCTTGTGCCGCTCTTCGGTCGTGCGGATCCACAGGTCGTTTGACACGCCCATCGCCCGGGTCATGTCCTGAAAATCGGCGGAGACGCGGTCGGTGAAGGTCTGCGGATCGACGCCGGCAGCACGCGCCGCCGCTTCGACCTTCTGGCCATGCTCGTCAGTGCCGGTCAGGAAGAACACCTCGAAGCCGTCCAACCGCTTCCAGCGCGCCAGCACATCGGTGGCGACGGACGTATATGCGTGGCCGATATGCGGCGCGCCGTTCACGTAATAGATCGGCGTCGTGATATAAAACCGCCTGGTCATTGTGTTTTCCCGGCAAGCATGCCCAGGCCCTCGATGAGCGCCTGGCGCTTGTCCAGGTTGGCGCGCTCGGTCTCGTCCTGCAATGCGGTCAGCCCGTGCCACAGCTCTCCCCACGCATCAAGCGGACGCTGCGAGGCGAGGCGTTGCTGGTCGGGGTCGGCGCGGCCGCGGGCGGCTTCGCGCACCGCGGCGGCGATGCCAGCGCGCAGGAGATCCATGAAGGTCGAGAAGCCAGTCTCGCTGCGGCCGAGTGCATCGGAAACCTCCAGGGCGCGCGTCAGCGGCAGGTTGGGGAGGTCGGCGAGAACCTCGTCGACCAGGGCGGCGATTTTCAGGCCTTCCTCCTCGGCGAGAGCGAGGGCGCGGCCGGGCGAGCCTTCGGCCAGGGTCAGCAGGCGACCACGTTGTTCCTCAGACAGATCCGGCAGGTAGTCGGCCAGTATCCGGCCCATCGGCTCGTCGGCCAGCGGCGACAGGCGCAAACGGCGGCAACGGCTGCGGATTGTCGCCGGAAGGCGACCGGGAGCGGTACAGGTCAGCAGCAGAATGGCGCGGGTCGGCGGCTCCTCCAGGATCTTCAGCAGTGCGTTCGCGGAAGCCTGGTTGAGGTCCTCGGCGCCATCCACGATTGCGACGCGCCAACCACCCTCCGCCGGAGTAAGGGCCATGAAGGTATTGATCTTTCGGATATCTTCGACGGCGATTTGGGAGCGCAGCCGTCCGGTCTTCGCGTTTCGCTGGAGCTCGACGCTGTGAAGATCGGCGTGGCTGCCGGCGGCGACACGGCGGAAGGTGGGGTGCGCGGGTTCCAGTGCGAGCGAGTCGCTCACCGGTCGGCCAGAGAGCAGAAAGCGCGCAAAGCGATAAGCGAGGGTCGCTTTCCCGACACCGTCGGGGCCGGTGATCAGCCAGGCGTGGTGCAGGCGGTTGGCACGCATCGCCTCGAGCAGCGTCGCTTCGGCGGCCGCGTGACCGAGGAGCATGGGATTGGCGCGTGGGTCGGGTGCAGGCATGCAGCGTTATAGTCCTCTTCCGCGAAGCGGGAGAGGGCGCGGGTTCGCGGTTTCTGCCGGACAACGTTTCAGCATGCAGGGTGCGCGGTGACGGTCTTCGCTCTCACGTTGCCGCGTCCGCCCAGACGGCGAGAGGACCATCCACCTCTGCGGATCAGGCTATAATCGCGTGACAGAACGGCAATCCCGCGGCAAAATCGCGCAGTGAACGTCCTCGCACCGCCAAAGGCCCGCCTCGGAATCGAGATCGTGCATGATCTTGTCTGCCCGTGGTGCTTCCTTGGCGTCCGCCGGTTAATGCGCACGCTGCGCCGTCGTCCCGATATCCTTTATGAACTGACCTGGCGGCCGTTTCTGCTTAATCCCGACATGCCGCGTGGCGGCATGTCGCGTCCCGACTACGTCGTACGCAAGTTCGGCGGCGAGGATCGGGCGCGCCGGCTCTACGCGTCGATCTCGGAGATCGGCCGGAGTGAAGGTGTTCAGTTCCGCTTCGACCACATCCGCCGCACACCGTCCTCCGTCGACGGCCATCGCCTTGTGCGCTACGCCGCGCGCTTTGGCTGCGCCGACGCGATGGTCGAGGCGCTGTTCTCGGCGCATTTCACGGACGGGCGCGACGTCGGCGACCACGCGACACTCGTGGTCGTCGCCCAGGCCTGCGGGCTGGATCCAGTCAGGGTGCAGCGGTTCCTGATGGGCGACGACGAACTCGACTCGGTCCACGCCGACAGCCTGCGGGCGCACCGTTTGGGGATCAACGGCGTGCCCTGCTTCGTCATCGCCGGGCGCCACGCCATCGCCGGCGCTCAGGAGCCGGAAGTGATCGAGCGGTTGCTCGACGTCGCCGCGGTGGAAGCAGAGGAGCTGTAGGCCGCTCGCACTGCCTCGTCGTGCGCCCCGGGCGGCGGCCAAGTGGCGGCCATGCGGACCGATCAGCCGCTTGGTGACGTCGAGGGACGCGCGACATCGACCCGGGCAACCGCCGCTGCGGCGCCCAGATTCGGGCTGCGATTTGCGCTGCATCCCGGCAATACGCCTCCGCCCTGGCACCGGCGGATGGCCGACGCCCATGTGCGTTGCCTCGTCCGCAAAGGAAAAAAACGCAAACTCAGAGGATTGCGCAGGTTCGTTGCCAGCTGCAGCGACAGGCCTATGCGGCGGAATCGCCCGTATTGATGGTCATACGCGCTGTCGCCCTCGCCTCACGTTTCAGGGCCGCGCACGAAGCACATGATGCCGCGATATGGCGTGTAGCAGACGATGGCCCGACCGGTTGGATTGTTGGTTCGCTGCAACACAACGGATGGCGGGACATCCTCCCACTTTCCCATGACCAGGGCCTGGTAATGGCCACCGCGGATCCGGAACTCGGTCGGGCGGCAGTCGGCAATGGAGCAACAGGACATGCCGGTGCCCGGCTGGCGGAGGCTCTCGAACCATGGCTCAAAGCGAAGGTCGGTGTTCGCTGGCGGATGCGCGACAGCGGACCCGGAAAGTGAGCCAAGCGTGGCGACGACGATCAGGATGCGGTTGAGCATAGGGAATTGTACACCACTTATAGGGACTGGGAGAGGTCACGATTCTAGGCGTTGAGGGTCGGCGGCGTGGGCGCCGCACGCGGGCAGCCTTGCGATCGGCACGCATCGTGAGCGCCGCTCCCTTCGCGGCGCAATCATGCGCGCAGCGCGGGTGGACTTACCGAACTTCATGGATCGCGGTGATGACATCTCGCCGCGTTGCCGCATCAGTGCCCTTGGCGAAATCGATCGACACCGTGTCGACCAAGCCGCCGAAGCGGCGTGCAATCGCCTCGGCGATGCCGTCGTAGCGGGCGCGTGCGACAAACAGGTCCAGCACCTCATCGGGTATCTGCATGGCCATCTCGCTCCACGCTCCCCGCCTCGACATCTCGGTCAGCTTCGCGCCGAGCGCGCCCAGACCGTGCAGATCGAACACCGCACGATACGCCGGGGTCGAACCATAGAACGCGACGCGATAGCGGACCTTTTCTGCCGCCGCGCGGACGGATGCGTCATCCGGGCCAGTGGCGACAAAACCGCCGCCCGTTACCTCGAAGTTCTCCCACGATTTTCCGGCCGCGTTCAGTTCTTCATTCAACATCGGCCGCACCACGTTCTCCAGATATTCGCGTGTGGCGAAACTGTGCAGGCGCACGCTGTCCGCGACACGCGCGGCGGTCTTCAGCATCAGTGGCCCGACCGCAGCCATCGCAATTGGCGGCAGCGACAGATTCTGCGGACCAGGCGAAAATTCGGGTGTCATGAGCGTGAAATTATAGAATTTTCCGCGGAAGTCGAGCTTCTCGCCGTTCTCCCAGCAGCGAAAGATGGCACGCAGCGCCTGCACATATTCGCCGAGTCGTGCCGCAGGCGCGATCCACGGCGTGGAGAAGCGACGCTCGTTGTGCGCCTTCACCTGACTACCGAGGCCGAGGATGAAACGGCCCCTGGAATGCCGCTGCAGATCCCAGGCATGATTGGCGACAACCATCGGGCTACGCGGAAAGGCGATCGCCACGGATGTCGCGAGCTGCACACGCTCTGTTGCAAGAGCGGCGAAGGCGAGCGGGGTGAATGGTTCATGCCGCAACTCGTTCGAAGTGACGCAGTCGGCGCCGTCTTCCTCGGCCTGGCGGGCAGCGGCAGCACAGGCGCTCCAGTCCTCGACGGGCAGTCCGACCGATACGCGCATCGTCTGTCTCCTTCTCCAAGCGTTTCAGTTGCTGCCAGTGTTGGCGGTGGGAGGCAAGAACGGGCCACCATGACGTTTCGCTAGGCCGAGGCAGTCCTCATGCTCGCCGGGCCTTGCGGCGCGGCGCCGCCCCCCAGCGTGACGACATAGCCCCGGTCGACGACTGGCTGACTTTCGCCAATACGACGCATTTCCTAAGGTGGTCGGATCCGCCGTTGGGTCGCAGAACATGAGTCGCTTCTGGAGTCAGGTCGTCTGCACATTGTCGCCCTACGTGCCGGGCGAGCAACCCAAGCGCGATGACATCATCAAACTAAATACGAACGAGAATCCCTACCCGCCTTCGCCGCAGGTTCTGGCTGCGATCGCAGCCGCGACGGATCGCCTGCGCCTTTACCCCGATCCACGCGCCACCGAGCTGCGCCAGGCAATCGCCGATCGTTACGACGTTGCGGCGGGCCAAGTGTTCGTTGGGAACGGTTCGGATGAGGTGCTGGCCCATGCCTTCCGGGGCCTGCTGCAGCACGATGCGGCCCTGTTATTTCCTGACATCACCTACAGCTTTTACCCGGTCTGGTGCCGCCTCTACGGGATCCTTTACGAGGAAGTGCCGCTCGATGTCGCGATGCAGGTGCAGATCGCGGACTACCGGCGGCCGTGCAGTGCCATCCTGCTGGCCAATCCGAATGCCCCCACTGGGAGGGCTCTGCCGCGCGCAGAAATCGAGGCGCTGGTGCAGGAGCATGCGGACCAGATGGTGGTGATCGACGAGGCCTATGTTGACTTCGGTGCCGAGAGCGCGGTGCCGCTCGTCGCGCATCACGACAATCTGCTGATCGTGCAGACGCTCTCCAAGTCGCGGGCGCTGGCTGGACTGAGGGTGGGGTTCGCCATTGGCCAACAACCGTTGATCGAGGCGCTGGAGCGGGTGAAGGACAGCTTCAACTCTTACCCGCTTGACTGCCTCGCCATTGCCGGTGCGGTCGCGGCCATCCGCGATGACGCATGGTTTCAGGAGACGCGCGCGCGCATAATGGCAAACCGAGAATCGCTGGTTCGGGAACTATCGGGGCTGGGCTTCGATGTTCTGCCATCCATGGCGAATTTCGTGTTCGCGCGCCATCCCCGAAGCAGCGGCGCGGACCTCGCCGCCCGGCTTCGGCAACATGGCGTTGTGGTACGGCATTTCCGGACACCCCGAATTGAGGATTTTTTGCGGATCACAGTAGGAACAGAGGATCAATGCAGGCACCTGATTACCCTGCTGCGTAATCTAGTCTGATTCCGTAATACTCCGTTGCGGCTCTTCGCGCCGGAGCGCACGTCTGGCCCGGGGATCGGCATGGCGGACACGATGCAATGAGGGCTGACGACCATTCGAAGCAGGCTGACCTACGCAGATCCTTGAATGAATGTCCGCAAGGCCGCGATCCCCCAGCAAGATGGTTCGAAGAGCATCTCTGGCGTCGCGAAGAAGGCGGATATCGCGCTCATCGTTCCGGTTGAAGCCGACGGCTCGATCACGTGGTTGAGCAATGCCGTCGTCCAGTCGGCTGACGCTCGGGGAGCTGTCGTAACGAAGGTGGGAGCATGCCTCGGGCGGCGTGTCGCTCGAGGCGGCGCACGCCGAATTGCCTGAGGAAACAGTCCTGTCACTGCGCTTATGATCCGCGCGCGAAGCCTGAGCCGGCGTATCAGGCCACCGCGTAGCGCGATAACTTTTTGTTGCGCTGAACCTGCACAGATGGCGACCGATCCCGCGCACAACGAGCAAGGTTTGATCGCCTCTCGTTTTTCGCAGCAATCGTGGCGCAGATGATCCACGGTGCCGAGGTCAGAGCCGCGGCGAACGTCGCAGCACTCGGTCTGCTGCGGATAAAGCGGCGCCTGCGCCTCTGAATGGCATCGATTGAAATTCGGGTGTACGAGCATTGGCGCAAAGTAATATGCTGATGCCGGCAACGCGGGACTCGCAGCCTGATCTGGTCAACCAGTACGCCATAGCTGCATCTGGCTATACGACACAAATAAGCCAGATTGAGCGCCGGCTGGTATCAATTCATGTCGAACGGGGGATACACCCGGAACACGGTGTTCGCCGTGACCAGCACATGTTGCGTCATGCTGTGACGCGGCAGAGTCGCACCCGACAACATACGAATCGCCAGAGGAAGCACGTCATAGCCGTAGCGGTCCATGAAGTACGCGACTGACCCCAGCACCACGCTGGCGCGGTTGCTCGGGTCGATCTCCTTCTTCTCGCTAATGCCGCCGTGAATATTGTGATCCAGCCCCTGGCTCACAATCACGCAGTCGCCCTGTCGCCGATTCATCTCCACCGCATTCTTCGCATAGACCGCGGCCAGATCATCGAGCGTCGCTATCAGCAGCTTGCCGCTGTCGTTTAGGAGGAACTTCGTCAGCAGTGCATCGGCGCGCACACCCTGCCCCGCCGTATCGAGCTGCGCGAATTTCAGCCCCGGCAGCAGCTCGTGCGCACCATCATTGATGCCTTGCACGCGGTCCATCACGGCAGCCCACGGGTCCGCCAGGTCGCCGATCATCACTCCGGCCACGCGCTCGTCTGGCCAAGTGTCGCGCGCAAATGCGGCCAGCGCATGGCCGGCGATGCGTCCAGCGACGCGGTTGTCCGGTCCGTACAACGGCGCACCAGGCACCGGATCAACCAATGCCAGCACCGGGATGTGAGCGGCGGCGCAACGGTGCGCGATTTCGGCGTTCGCATCCGAGTCGGCATTGTATTCGATCAGCAGATCAACATGCGCGGCGACAGCCGCATCCGCGTTAGCGATCGCGTGCGTTGGGTCGCCGGCATTGTCGAAATACGTCATGTCCACCGGCAGCGTGCGTGCCGCAAGTTCGAAGCTGCGCCGCACGTCCGCGCCGGTGAAGCCGAGGCCCTCCAGCGTTACGCCTGGCGTCTCATCCAAATTCGCAAACGCGATACGAAACCGGCGGCCCTCGGCTTTGGCGAAGCCGAGTCCGCCGGCAAGCAATCCGACCAGCAGCGGTCGGCGCCGCAGAAGCACCCGCGACGTCGGCATTTGCTACTGAATGGCCTCGACATTGACGAACGTGCCGGTCAGGCCGACTGCCCGGGGCACCGTCATGTTGAGGAAGAACGTGGCCCGGCCGGTTTGCGCGGCGCGCGCCGCAATCAGGTCGGTCCGCACGTTCTCAACGATGTGTATGCCATTGTCAGTGATCAACGTCTTATGGACCGGGAACGCAATATTCGGATCTTCGCCTGGGATCACTTCCACCGCCCAATTGTCAGCGCCGACGAGGACCACCTTTTGCGAGGCGAGCCATTTCGCGGCTGCCGTGTTGATGCCAGGCTCGCCCCCGTTATAGGTGGCGTTCTGTGAGGGGAATTGCTGGAACAGGTCGCCCCAGCCGGTGTTGAGGAACACCGCATCGGCCTCGCGCAGCGTGACGTGGTAGAGCTTCAGACCTGCCTCCAGATCGGCCTGTGTGATCACCGTCCCCGCATCCAGACAAGGTCCTTTGCAGTGAGGATTCTTTTTTAGCTTGCCTTCGTTCTGGAACACCTTCACCAGGTCGATAAGGACGCCGCGCGTCGCGAAGCTCTTGGTGTTCTCGATGCCGAGCCGCTTCAGGTAGTTTTGCGTCACGTACTTACCCATCGGCGTCTGATTATAGTAACAGTCCTGGATACCGATATGGCCCATGCCGTCGATATGAGTGCCGACATGGCTTTGGCTGAGGTAGGTGTCTTCCATATAGCTCAGCTTGTTCTTGCCGAACTCGGCGCCGGGAACCACCGCGAAGCTGCTGAGCACTGTCTTGGTGAAGCGTGTGCCAAAGAGCGGAATACCATCCACCAGGAGATTGCCCATCGGTGTGACAACGCCGGTCTGAATCTCGGCGGCGGCGGCCTTGGTGACGGCAGCGGTGACCCGGTTCGTCGCGCCGGTCTGATCATTGGGGCCGAACGGTGAAGCCGCGACAACCTGCTTGCAGTCAGCTTGCGCCATTGCTGGAATTGAAGGTGCGAGCATGGCCAGGACGAAAAACGCCATGGCCGCGGTAGATCCGGCGATCCTCATGGTCATCTCTCCCGATTGCTTGTTCCGCGTCCCGCTTGCTATGGTTCGCTTGTGGTAAACAAGACGCCGGTTTATTGATTTTTGCAATAGGCGCCGGTGCCTCATTTTATCGTGACAGTCTGGGTCTTGGCGACGGTACATGCTCGACCGTGTAGCAGCTGATCGGGAAAGCCAGTCAGATGCGCCGCTGCTGAGCGCGGCAGAGCGTGGCGTCGAGTTGCGCGGCGTGACCGTCCGATACGGCCGTCGGGTGGCAGTCGAAAATGTCAGCGGTACTTTCGCACCCGGTAGCCTGACCGCGGTGGTCGGCGCGAACGGCGCCGGCAAGAGTACTCTGCTCGGCGCGATTGCGGGTACCATTCGGCCGGACCGGGGGTTAATCCGGCGTCCGTCGCGGCAGACTATGGCTTATCTGCCACAGCGGACTGCGATCGATCGCGACTATCCCGTCACCGTCGCTGAATTCATCGCGCTGGGCGGATGGCGTAATTTTGGTGCATTCCGCGCCCCTGCGCGAGCGATGCTGGTGCGGATGGGAGGGGCCGCGGCGGCAATGGGCCTCACCGGTCACCTGCAGCGTCGTATTGCGGTACTGTCGGTCGGGGAATTCCAGCGGGCGCTGTTCGCGCGTGTCATCATGCAGGACGCGCGCACGATCCTGCTGGATGAGCCGTTCGCCGGTGTCGATGCGCAGACCATGACGGCGTCGCTGCAACAGGTCGAGCAGTGGCACCGCGAGGGACGCACCGTCATCGCCGTGCTGCATGATCTCGATGTGGTACGCACCAGGTTCCCATCCACGCTGGTACTGGCGCGATGCTGCCTGGCCTGGGGCGCGACCGGGACGGCATTGCGGGCGCTGGCCGCATGACCTCGCTCCACACGCTGCTGCTGGCACCGTTCGAGACGCTTGCATTCATGCGCTCGGCCCTGGTGGCCTGTCTGGCTCTGGCGCTCGCAAACGGCGCGGTTGGCACGCTTCTGGTGCTGCGGCACATGAGCGTCGAAGGCGACGTGCTGGGCCACGCGGTGATGCCGGGAGCGGCAATCGGCTTTCTCTACGCCGGACCGTCGCCGACATGGCTGTCGCTCGGCGGCCTGGGGAGCGGCCTCGCGGTGGCAGCCCTGGCCGGCATCTTTGCGGCCGAGCGCGCCCGCAAAGATGCTGGGCTGGTGGCGTTCTATTTGATAGCGCTTTCGCTCGGGGTGGTTCTGGTCATCTGGCGCGGCAGCAACGTCGACGTGGTGCGCGTGTTGTTCGGTACGGTGCTGGCGATCGACCATGGCGCTGTTCTGCAGATCGCCGCGGCAAGCACGGTGATCGTGCTGACGATCGCGGCGCTTTACCGGCCACTCGCCGTGGGTGCATTCGATCCGAGCTTCCTGCGCGTGGTCAGCCGACGGGCACCATACGACGCAGTGTTCGTCGCGCTGGTGGTGCTGGCGCTGGTGGCGAGCTTCCAGGCCTTCGGCACGTTGCTGGCGGTCGGCCCCTTGCTGCTGCCCGCTGCCGCGGCACGCTGCTGGGGATTGCGGGTCGCACCATCGATGGCGCTGGCGACAGTCTTCGGCTGCATCGCCTCGGTCAGCGGATTATTGGCATCGTACCATGCCAACCTGCCGTCCGGCCCCGCGATCGTGCTGGCCGGCGGCATCATCTACCTTGTGTCAGTCATCATAACCGGGACGTTGCATCGTCTCATTGGGGAGGAAGTCAAATGAACCGGTGTTTTGCAGCGCTGGCCGCAATTCTTCTGGCGCTCCCGGCGCATGCCGCCGGGCGCCTTCCGGTCGTGGCGACGTTCAGCATCATCGCTGACATGCTGGGCCAGGTCGGCGGCGACCATATCGCGATCACCACCATCGTCGGCCCGGGTGGTGATTGCGAACTCTATCAGGCGACCGCCGGTGACGTCGCGACCATGGCAACAGCGCGCGCGGTATTCTTCAACGGCCTGAATACCGACTTCGAGCCCTGGCTCGAGCCGCTGCTTAAGCAGTCCGGGTTCAAGGGCAGGAAGTTCGTCGTCACACACGGGGTGCACATACTGCTGGCCGAGGAAGAGCACCCAGTCTCGGGCCGACAACTTCCAAGCGCGATTGATCAGCATGCGTGGATGGATCCACGCAACGGTGTAATCTTCGTCCGCAACATTGCGACCGAACTGGCGGAACTCGATCCCGCGAACGCTGCTGAGTACCGTGAACGTGCAGCCCGATACAGCAAACAGATCCAGGCCGTCGATGCCTGGGCGCGGCGTGAGCTCTCGGCGGTGCCCGCAGCAAAGCGACGTGTGCTGACGTCGCATGATTCACTGCAATACATCGCCTACGCCTACGGCATCACTGTGATGTCGGTGAACGGCTGGACCAACCAGAGCGAGCCGTCTGCCGAAGAGCTGGGAAAGCTGGCGCGTCAGATCCGCACTGAGCATGTAAAGGCATTGTTCCTGGACAGCATAACTGATCCACGTGCCATGCAACGCATGGCCAATGAGACCGGTGCGGAGATCGGCGGCACGCTGTACGGCGATGCGCTGTCACCGCCGGGCGGTGACGCCGCCAGCTATCTCGACCTGCTGCACCATGATGTGGCCACGCTGAAGGCGGGCATGTTGAAAAACTGACCGATGCTGCTGAGCGCGGCATGGCAACGCGTGTTGATTGCCGCGATTGCGGTCGCGGTGATGTGGGCGGGCGTGTGGTGGGTAGCGCCGTCAACACCGTCCATATCCGTTGCGCAGCCGGCCGTGCTGGTGCCGGCCAACCAGACGGCGGCAGCGTTCAGTCATGTGGCGCTGCGTCCCATTGTGCTCGCCGGCCAGGTCGCGCCAGGCGGCGGTCGTTTCGACCGCTTCGAGGTTTCTACTCAGCCGGTGGTGGCGCCGGTGAACGCGCGCGGCCAGGTCGCCTTCTATGCAACCGTGGTGCATGCCTTTGCCCGTGAGGGCATCTTCCTCGCCGACGCCGGGCGTATTAGCAAGGTCGCAGCCTACGGCGACCCGGTGCCGGGCGGCGGCACGCTCGGCATCTTCTCCGACCATCCGCTGCCGGCACTGAATGCGGCGGGTCATGTCGCGTTCGACGCGGAAGTCGCTGGCGGTCGCGCGACCGAGGGTGTGTTCCTCGTCCGCGACAGTGAGCTGCACGTCATCGCACTGGCCGATGACGACGCGCCAGGCGTTCCCGGAGGAGTACTCGTCGGGTTCGATACGCCGGCGCTGAACGACAACGACGAGCTCGCATTCGTCGCGACAGTGCGACGCGGCCGCGACACGCTGCACGTGCTGTATTTTTGGAACGGCCGGCGACTACAACGGCTGGTTGCCGAAGGGGAGTTGCTGCTGCGCGTAGGCGGCGTTATGGACGGCATCGGCATGCCGGCGCTCAACAACAACGGCGTGGTCGCGTTTCCGGCTGCCATCCTGAAGGGACCCGTGCTGGGCGGAATCTTCGTTGCCGGCACGCACGAACTGCGTCTGCTGGTCGCCGCCGGCGATCGGGCCCCAGACGGCGCGATGATCCAGCGGTTCTCGGAGCAGATTGCGATTGATGACAACGATGCGATCACCTTCGGCGCGTACATTGGCGCGAGCGGCAACCTGCGCGAGGCGGTGCTGCGCCGGGGAGCAGACGGCCTCGCCCCCATTGCCCTGGAGGGCGCACCGGCCCCTGGCGGTGGACGCTACGACGGCTTCGGACCGTGGCCGACAGTCGCCGCCGATGGCAACGCGGCGTTTACCGCCGCACTGGATGGCGGACCCGGACCGCTCGCCGCGTTTGTCGGCACGCCGGGCCATGTGCGACGGGTCGCGATGATGGGCGAGGTCTTACCAGGCGGCGGACGGATCGGCCGTTTCGTGCTCAACGCGGTTGCCGTTGCCGGTCCGAACAACGGCCTGACATTCGCGACGATGGCCGACAGGGAAGGCGAGCAGAACGCGATTTATTGCCGTTGCCCGCTCGGTTCGCGCTGAGACAACAGGCGTAAATCAGTGCGGGAAAGTTTGGGCTGCCACACGGGTCGGGGTGCATGCGAACTGAGGTCATGACGTCGGTCGTCGGATGAACGACCCCAAGGGAGAATTTTCGGAACCACCTCAGTCGCGGTCGTTCGCCTGGCCGTTCACTCGTCGGACGGCTCGGCACAGTGGCATTGCTCAAAGAACATGGTATCTGCCTGGTCGACCTGGAGGAGAAGATCGACACCAATTCGGCTGCCGGCGGGGTAGTATTCCGCGTGTTCGGCGCCGTCGCTCATTTCGAGCGGCGCCTGATGGCCGAACGGCTCAAAAATGGGATCATCGCCGCCCTGAAGCTTGTTTCCGCAGGCCTGTTGCTCAGTGATCCGGCGCTAGCACAATCGACCGTCCATCGGGAGATGAGCCGGGTCGGCCCTGATCCAGTCTTGCCTTCCTGAACGCAAGCCAAATTGACCTCGGGAGACCTCGATGCTTGATCATGTAACCATCGGTGTGAGCGACCTAGAACGATCAAAAGAGTTCTACGACAAAGTCCTAAATTCTATTGGCATTCAACGTCTCTATGAAGAGGGGGAATCGGCTGCGGGTTATGGGATCAACAACAAAGCTTTCTTTTGGATCAGTCTCAAATCCTACCCAATCACGGGAATGCATATAGCGTTCGGTGTTCACGACCGAGCCTTGGTCGATCGTTTTCATGCGACAGGATTATCGGTTGGTGGTCGCGACAACGGTCTCCCTGGTCTGCGTCAGCACTACCATCCGCACTACTACGCGGCGTTCATCCTTGATCCCGATGGGCACAACATCGAAGCCGTATGCCATCACCCGGCGTAGCGCGACCGAGCTCCTTATCTGTTCACTCTTAGCATTGGTTATTCAGCAACCGAAGCTGTGACCTCACCCAACTCTGCACTTCCCCCCTGCCCTTCCCGATTCTCTTTGAACGGATCGCGAGTGCCCTGCCCGCGCGGTTCATGCGCACACGGTCCCACGGCATCTTTCTGGTAACCGTCAACGGCCTCGGTAGCGGGACGATACAAATTGGTTAGGGGGAACCACTGCCGGTCAGGGATCGGATATCTGGATTCGGGGAGGACGACGGCAACGATCGCAACTCGTCGGCCGGACTATTCGCCCGTCCTCCGAACCTCGTCATCTGCGTGGCCAGCAGGCCAAGCGCTGACGCGCCGGTTTCGATTTTGTGTGCCCACGCGCATCGCTACGTGAGTGTGCGCGACTTGTTGCTGGTGGACGGCAGCCTCGAGCGCCCAACGCTTGACGAGTTGCCGAGCCTTCAATCATGGCCTCTCTCAAACAAGGGACCCCGGCTCGCGATTGAAAACCCGCACTTTGACATTGTCGTGGATGACGAGAGGGATCCGGAGCCAGTGCCACGCAAGTCGAGCACCCAGATTTCATCGTCAATGTGGCGAGCCAGGCAGCGCACGAGGCCAGGTCAATGCTCGTTGAGACGATGGACTTTGCCACCGCGGTGTTTCGGGCGCAGAGGAACCTGATACATGACCTAATGGCGAAAGTCACCGGCGCACCGGTCGTTCGGCACAATTTCCATTTTCCAATGAACAGCACCCATAGCGCACACAATCGTCGTTTCTGGCTGGACACGTGATTGACCATCACCAGCCCGGCCCAAGCGACTGAGAGGTCATCCACTACATACTTCGGCCACAAAGCTGACATGCTTGTGGCAAAATACCTCCTACATTGCTTCTGGTACGCGAAGGAAGCCGGCTGGACTGACTTCCGGAACAAGTCCGGCGTCAGCATGGCGCCGAGCCGGTTACCATCACGCACGGAGGTACACCGATGAGGATCTACGTCGAAGCTTATCGGGCTGATGGACAGCAAATCCCCGGCAACCTGGATGGTCAGCGAGCGTGGAACGGGACCGCCTACAAGCGCACCGAGTGGTACAAAAGCCTCAGCACATTCCGAACTCTCGACGGGCGCGTCGCCTACTACCGCATCGTGAATGACCGGAGCGACGTACTGGAGACGGTACGCAACCTGACCCACGAGTTTCCTCGGGACCCAATGACACTCCCTATTGGCGTCATCTACCGGCGCGATCCAGTCGTGATGCGGGGGCGGCCTGGTGATTGCATGGTGCGGCTACCGGACGGATGGATGGTCGGGTCTCTGGTATCGCTGATGACGTGTGGGTTTACGCCAGACCCTGCACTGGTCGAGCCATAGGAGCCGAGCAAGACCAGCCTAGGCCAAGCTCCGATAGCGAGCCGCGTGCTCGATGGTAGAAAATAGCGCGACGGACGACCGCCGCGGCGAACCGGTGACCTGGTGGCCGCCAACCGCGCATGCGATCCGTAGGGGCTCTCCTTCATCGGTGTTGCCCACTTCCTATCTCGCATGGAACGAGACTGCGATTCCGCGCTGACGATCCGGGACACGAAAATCACGGTCCCCCTAGGCGGCGGGTTTTCGCCACTGGAGCGTGGGGTAGCAGACCCGGGGCGTCGCCGGCGTCCTCATCAGCCGCACAGGCCTGGACGGTCCTGGGTTCAGCGTCCAGCGACGACCGATGTCATCCACAGCACGAACCTGAGGACGGACGTTCACTTGACCGTTGACAACGTCCAACGTGGGTTGGAGCTGTCTTCTCTGTTACCAATCATTAGGAAAAGAGCTATTCTGTGCCTACGCATAGGCCATCCGATCTGCATATTGCATAATGACCATCCAGTCCCCGACATTTGGGCCTCCGACTTTGCTTCCAACAACGGGGATAAGCTGCGAGGTTCTCCTCGTGTGGGTCCGATATGGTTTAGGGCACACGAAACTGGACGACGTTGGAAGTCCCTGCGGATGATCCGCCGGCCTCGCCGACTGCCTCCGCAAGATCAGCATATTGGAATGGCTTATTGAGCGTGCGGACGCCAAGCTCCGACCATCGCTTCAGCGCATCGTTGTCCACGTACCCCGTCATGAACAAGATCGATAAATCGGGACACACCTTTCTCGCTTCGGTTGCGCACTCGCTTCCGTTCATCAGCGGCATAGCGAAGTCGACGAGCAGCAGATCATAGTGACTTCCTTTTTTGAGGAACTCTAGGGCTGACAGGCCGCTTGCCGCCGCGACCACCTCGTGGCCCATCTCCTCGAGCATCTCTTTCGCCAGTTCCCGCACGGCGTCATCGTCATCAACAACAAGAACGCGAAGCCTCTCCACAGACCGCACCCCAACCGTCGCGATCTGATGCATTTCAGGCGAAGCGACCGCGCAGCGGAGCCACAGTTGGACTGTAGTGCCTTTGCCGAGCGTGCTTTCGATTGTAGCTGTCCCGCCGATCTGCCTCGCGAAGCCATACACCATTGAGAGGCCGAGCCCGCTGCCCTTCCCAGGCCCCTTCGTTGTGAAGAACGGATCGAACGCCTTCGCCACGATATCGGCCGGCATGCCGGATCCTGTATCTCCCACGGACACAACAACGTAATCCCCTGATGCAAGTTCCGGTGCACGATCCGGAGCTGGGTCAGAAATTTGACGTGTCTGTATGATGAGGTCACCACCGAGCGGCATCGCGTCGCGCGCATTCACTGCGAGATTGATCAAGGCCATCTCGAGTTGGGCGGGATCTGCTAGAGCTGGGCTCAGGTCAGCCTCGAGGTCAACGCTGATCCTTATCAGTGGCCCTATCATGCGATTCAGCAGCTCCTGCGTTCCCATGATGAGCGCATTCGTATCGACCGCCTTCGTTGCCACTTCACGCCGCCGTGCGAATGCAAGCATCTTGGCGGTGAGCTGAGCGCCTCGCTCCGCTGCATGGGTCGCGGTGGTCAGCAAGCGCTGGACGCGCGCGTCAGTAACCTGCTTTAGGGCAAGCTCCAATGAGCCGAGCACCGCAGTGAGCAGGTTGTTGAAATCGTGGGCGACCCCACCGGTAAGCTGACCCAGAGCCTCCATTTTCTGGGCCTGATTGAGTTCCTCCCGCGTTGCTGCGAGTGCGGTTGCCTGGTCTCGAACTTGCTGATCCAGCACGGCACGGGCGCGCTGGAGATTTGCCTCCACACTCTTGCGCATCGCCACATCGGCGCTGAGCGCTAAGGTGGGGAGGGACGAGCTGATCATGAACACGAGCAGAAGAAGGAACGAATCGTTTAAGTTCGTGTCAGCAAACGGTCCGCCGCCCCGCAGAGTTCCCCAAACCGCAAACCCGGAGAGGATAACGGCGACTGTCGCTGTGTCGCGCTGGCTGCCGCGGAGGGCTGTCCAGGCCAGCGGCAGGATCGCGAGAAAAGCCAGCGGGCGAGCTGTTCCGGTCTCTGTGATTCGCGGACTGAACGTGATGAGGCCGACAGCTCCAGCAATCGCATAGGCAACGGCTGTCGCGACCCACTCCCTCGTACTCGGAAACGGAGGTTTCGCCGCGGCGGCCCATAGTGTGATGACTGGTGTTATGACCAAAGCACCGGCCGTGTCGCCGAGCCACCACGTCATCCAGACCCCGGCGATCCGTCCCGGATCGACAGAACCGGCAAGTGCCAGGCTGCCGACACCAATCAGCGCCGAGATCGGTGTTGCGGCTGACGTGCTGATCAATGCAAAGCGCAGCACGCCGGCTGACGTATTGAACGTCGCAGTCCCACCGGACCAGCGGTTGATCAACCATGCACCAATGAGGCACTCTAACATGTTGCCGGTCGCAATCGCGCCAGAGGTCGCAACAGAGCCTGTAGTCGTGACATTCGCCAGAAACGCGCCAACGAGAATGGCAGGTGTGACGCGATATCCCAGCAGCAAAACCGCAGCCAGTGCCAAGCCAGTTGGAGGCCAAATCGGCGTTGCGCTCGGATTGATGGATGCGAGCAATAGGCCGGCCTTCGCGCACGCAAAGTAGCTAACGCTGACGCCGAGTAGAAGGGCGATGTGCCAGGTGTGCTTGCGCCAGCTGGGCCGCGGCAAATCCTCGGCCGGCATTTCATTCAATTCGACGGTCGGCTGCACTCCGAGCCTTCTCAATGGTCTGGTCAACCGGCGGATCGGCTACCGACGATTGGGAGGCCATTCGATCCCATGATAGAGCGCCAGATGAGTCTCCCTTGGAGATAAAAAGGGCTGACAGTCGATCTCAGGGTACGGCCCTTATACACATGATGGCGCGATTGAGTACATGCCAAGGGCCTCGTGCCCGTCCTATCGGTTCGCGCCATCAATTGTCTCCTAGGCCCAACGACCACAGTTAATCAGCAACATCGCACCCAGGCAATCCCTTCGGCCTCGTCCGCTCTGTGCCCTGCGGTCGGATTGCGTCGGCGGAACGACCGCGCTTGGACTGGCGCCACGAGGGAATGGCCGGTTTGGTTCGGGAACCGCCGGGCCGTTTGGATGGTGAGAGCGGACGGACTGCTTTTGGTGCGGTCACAATGCGAGCGACCTCAGGGCCCTGGCATTTCCAGGGGGTATTTCACCCCGACCGCGGATGCCCAGCACTTCTGGTTAACTGCGCGGCGTTCCCAGGACCGCAAGTCCTTCCGCGACACGGTCAAGAAACCTGGGCGTGTGCGGCAGACCGGCCATGACCTGGGAGATCGTCAATTCGGGAAAATGGCCAGCCAGCGCGTGTAGACTCTGTTGCGCGCCATCCCTGTCGCCACCCGGCACCGATGCCGGAGCCAGGAACCTGTGCAGCCAGGTCGCCTTCGGCTGCTCAGCCAGCGCTCGCCGTCTCACCACGGTAGCAATGAACCTAGGCAAGTCGGCCCCACCCCCAGCTCGATCCGCCATCGGTCGCCAGCGCCCGCCGTGCGTGCACATCGGCCGCGGCGAGGTCATGGGCCAGCATGTAAACGGCAGACAACATGGCCTCGGATAGAGGATCGTCGGCGCCAAGTCCTGATGCGCGCGAGGCTAACTGAAGCGCCATCTCGCGCTCATACTTTGGGTGCGTAGTGCAGTGGTGTCCGGCACGCAGCCCGTGACACCACGCCGCGAGCGACGGCGGGATCGGATCGTGGGGTGCGCGTTCGATAGCCTGTCCGAGCAATTCGATTGCGGTTGCGTGAGCCGTGGGGTCGCCGGCGAGCGCAATCGGCAGTGCGCGCATGCCAAGTTCCCAAGCCGTCCGTTGCATGTTGTCCTCGCCGGCCACCCGATCGATCTCGGCCTCGCACAGCACTGACCGAAGCACGCCCGACACGAGGTTGGCAAAACACTCCTGAGGGACGGTCCGCGACATCGGCACCGAATGTCCGGCTAAAGCATTGAGTGAGGGAGCCCGCGGCCGCCTCTATCTTGCCCAGTGCTTGCCGCGGTTCAGGTGCACGCTGCGCAGACTGAACCCTTGCCGCTCATTGCGGACGCTCTGCTGGTGCTTTACGGTGATACCCGCGCCGCGGCAGTGATCGCGTTGCTGATCGATCTTGGGAACGGCACGCAGGTCATTCTGTTCTCACACCACGACCGCATCGTGGCATCGGCCGACGATCTGGGAGGGGGTGGCGGTACAGAGCCTGGGGGCGGTTACGATCAATGCCGGCCCCGCGCTGGTCGGCGTCTGAACCATGATATCACTGATGACAAGAAGGCCGGTGGCGCCAGCGTATCCTGTGTCGCTGTGTCACCGTTGGTTCATTCCTTGGCACCTGGGAGACCCAAGCATGAGCAAGATGATCGATATCGCCGCGCTGCAACCAATGGTGGGCACGCATTATCCGTCGCCATTCGACGAACCTTGCCGTGCAAAGGAACGCACCCGTCTCGGCGATGCGGCTGGACTGACGCAATATGGTGTCAACCTGCTGCGTCTGCCGCCGGGCGCCTGGTCGAGCCAGCGGCACTGGCACGCGAAGGAGGACGAATTCATTTTCATGCTCTCTGGCGAGGTTGTGCTGGTGACCGACGTTGGTGAGGAGGTGCTGTGCGCGGGTGACTGCGCCGGGTTCAAGGGCGGCGACATCGACGGGCACTGCTTGCAGAATCGAGGCACGGCAGACGCGATGGTGCTGGAAATCGGCTCGCGCATCGCAGGCGACTCCGCCGTCTATCCTGACATCGACATGAGGTACGAAAGTGGGGTCGGCTACCTCCACAAGGATGGAACGCCTTATCCGACGCGGGCGCGGCGCGGACCGGGATAGCAGGAAAGGGCCTGTCGGCACGCAACGTGCGGCTACGGCAGCACGCTGTGCCGGTCGGACGGGACGGGTGTGACGCCTATGACAGGACGTATCATCCGCACTCTTTGCGCCGCATTCTGGCTCGTGCCTGTCATGGCGTGGGCCAGACCGCCGGCTGTTCCGGTCTTTCTCGCCTTTCTGGATGCGCCGCATGAACGTGCGCCGCTCCGCGTTCCGCCGCGCCTTCTCGTCTCGTTCGGCGGCAGCCCGGTTGCGGCGGTGATGGACACCGGCTCGACCGGTATTGTCGTCTCGGCGAGTGCCATTCCCGATGTGGCAAACCTTCCTGGTCCATCCGGATTTATCGAATATTCGAGCTCAGGGCGCATCGAGCGCGGACGATGGGTCGAGACACCGGTCACGATTCGCGGCGCGAACGGCCTCAGCGTGACAACGCGACCAATCCGTGTCCTGGCGGTCACGCGCGTAGATTGCATCCCCCATGCGCGAAATTGCCGCGTGCGCATCATGCCCCGGCACGTGGCAATGCTCGGCGTCGGTTTCGGTCGCGAGGCCGACCACCAGCCCGAGAGCACGCCCGACCGCAATCCCTTTCTGACGATCGCCGGCCCTGTTCCGCCCTGGCGCGGCTATATCGTGACCCGCCGGGGTGTGACCCTCGGCCTGAACCAATCCGTCTCGCATAGCTTCGCCATGATCCGTCTCGTGCGAAGCGGACGTGTTCCCGACTGGGATCAGACACCCGTTTGCATCGCTATTGACGCAGCCCAGCCTGCCTGCGGCGTTGCGTTGATCGATACCGGTGTCGTCGTGATGTACCTTTCCGTGCCTGGTGCGCCTCTCTCGCCCGGTTTAACCGATGGGCCTTCGCTCCGACCGGGAACGCGGCTCGCTATCTCGCTGCCCGCCCCAACCCGAGACGCCGCATCGTATGAAATCACGGTTGGAGGGCCGCCCGGCGCGCTTGCCCCTGAGAGGGTCATCCTCGTGCCTCACCGCGGGACGTTCGTGAATACAAGCCTGCGCTTCCTCAACGGTTTCGACTATCTCTTCAACGATTCGCTCGGCATGGTCGGGTTTCGGCCCAATCGCTCGGACTGATCGCTCCGGCAAGGATCTCGACCTGCACGGAGGCGCAGAGGGAGCGGCCCGATGAGTGGAATGCCGCGCCAGTCGAGGCGCGGCGCAGGCGATCATGGCTTTGCGCCGGGCAATAGATCGGGCACGATGCCGCTCATCGCGAGCCGGCGAAGCGGGACGACGCGTGTGACATCCGGGAATACTGGTCTGGTACCGTTTCTCTTCGTCCGGAGGGTCCATAGATCATGAGCGTCAAGATGCCGCCCCAGGGTTCAGCGCAGCGCACCTACACGAACATTCTCATGGCGGAAAAACTCTGCGTCTCCTTCGGCAAGGTCCAAGCGCTGACCGATATCGACCTCGCGATCGGACGCAACGAGATCGTCGGCCTGATCGGTGACAACGGCGCCGGAAAATCGACGCTGATCAAGGCCTTCACTGGCGTCGTCCGCCCCAGTTCGGGCCGTCTTTATATCCGTGACGAGTTGGTCGATCTCGGCCGCTACTCCGTGCGCCGAGCGCACGCGCTCCGCTTCGAGACCGTGTACCAGGAAAAATCGCTCGGCGAGAAGCAGCCGCTCTGGCGAAATTTTTTCGTCGGCCGCCAGATCGTCAACCGCCTCGGCTTCATCAATGTCCGCGAGCAGCAGCGGATCGCGAACCAGATCCTCCAGAGCCATCTCGGCTTTCGCGGCCTCGGCATCGACGCTAATTCGACCGTCTCGAATCTTTCTGGCGGCGAGCGTCAGGGCATCGCCATCGGTCGCGCGATGCATTTCGACGCCGACCTCATCATCCTCGACGAGCCGACTACCGCACTCGCAATCAATGAAGTTCGAAAGGTTCTCGACTTCGTCCGCTGGATCAAGGAATCCGGCCGGGCCGCGATCTATATCGAGCACAACCTCGCCCATGTCCATGCCCTCGCCGACCGCCTTGTGGTTCTCGATCGCGGTCGCATTGTCGCCGACATCCGTCCCGCCGACATGAACCTCGAAGAGCTCGCGCGCTTCCTCATCTCGCTCCAGCAGCCGCACTCGGGCATTGCCGCGTGAGCGACGCTCGGGCCAAGCAGTCGGAGCCGCCGCGCTCACGCGCCCTCCCTCCGCTGCTCAGTGGCGGGAAGCTCGAAGGTTTGCCGATCATCCTCGTCTTTTTCGCCCTGATCGGCGTCTTTATCGCCTTCGCGCCGCGCGTCTTCCTGCGCTGGCCGATCTACGATTCTTTCCTCGTGACCATTCCTCCACTCCTCATCCTTTCGCTCGGCCTGACGTTGGTGATCGCAGCCGGCGAGATTGATCTGTCGTTCCCAGCGGTTATTCAGTTCTCGGGCTTCCTCTTCGCGTTCTGCTCGCTCCGCATCGGCGCGCCCTGGCTCGGGCTGCTCGCCGCACTCGCCGGCGGGGCGCTCGTCGGTCTGGTCAATGGCGTCCTGGTCGCGATGGTCGGTGTACCATCGATCATCATCACAATCGGCACGTCGTTCTTTTGGTCCGGGGTCGCCACGGTCCTTTGCGGCGGCCTCTCGTACGCACTCTCCGACCTCGAGAACACCCCCATCGACAATATCTTTGCCGGCACCTTCCTCTTCGTCCCCGCCGAAGCCTGGTGGGCTCTCGGCATCGCCGTGCTCGCATGGTTCGTCCTCAATCGCCATCGCTTCGGTGAGCATCTGCTCTTCATCGGCGATTCGCAGACCGTTGCCAGCGTGCTGGGCATCAACGTCACGCGCGAACGGATCAAGCTATTCACCTTGATGGGTGCGATGGCAGGCTTTGCAAGCTTCCTGCTGACGATCCAGAATCTCAACTATTTTGCGACCCAAGGCCAGGGAATGCTGCTCTCCGCGTTGGCCGGCGTTTTCATCGGCGGCTCTTCGGTTTTCGGGGGATCGGCGACCATCGTCGGTACCGTCTTCGGCGCGCTGATCATCGGGATGCTGGATGCCGGCATCGTCGCGACCGGTGTCGCCGGCTTCTGGGTTGAGGTAATCGTCGGCCTCGTCTTCATTATTGCTGTCGTCCTACATATCGGTATTGAAAATCCCGTTCGCCTCAAGCAACTGCGCCAACGCTTCGTCGCCCGCAAATAGCGACCCAACAACGCCTCAGGGAGGAACGTCCATGAACAACGCCAAGATCCCCGCTATCTTGAGCACAACCGTGCTTGGCCTCGTCGCAGCGCTCGCTGCAGCAACTCCCGCCATCGCCCAGCCTGCGCAGAAGCTCGGGGCTGGCCTCACGATGTATTTCCAGATGGGCGGCAGCCCCGGTGATGGTGCAACGCTGCCACGCGAGATCGGCGCCAAGGCCGCTGCCGACCTTTTCGGCGTCAAGATCGTCGAGCAGTTCTCGACTTGGGCGCCCGAGACGATGATTAGCCAATTCCGCCAGGCGATGGCCGCGAGTCCCGACTGCATTGAGATCATGGGTCATCCTGGGGACGCCGCCTTCGCTCCGCTCGTCGACCAAGCCGAGAAGGCAGGTATTGTCGTCACGGCCGGCAACGTACCGTTGACTCAGATCGAATCCAAATACCGCCAGAACGGCTTCGGCTACGCCGGAACGTTCTTGTTCCAGGGAGGCGAGGAAACCGCCCAGGCCATGGTCGCCGAGGGCCATCTCAAGGCGGGCGACGAGGCGCTCGAATACGGCCTCTTTTCCGAGGGCGCACGCGGTCAGTCGGACCGCGGGCTCGCGCACGGCCTCAAGAAGGCCGGCCTTAAGGTGGACGAGCTCACTATCTCGCCCCAGGTAGATGCCGATTCGGCGCTCGCCGTGCCGATCCTCGTTGCGTACATCGAGCGTCATCCGAAGCTCAAGGCGATCGGCACCCAACACGGCCTGGTCACCTCCTTCATACCGCAGGCGTTGAAGGAGGCGGGGAAGAAGCCCGGCGAGATCATCGTCGGCGGCATCGATCTCGCCCCGGCAACCGTCTCAGGTCTCGAGAGCGGCTACCTCACCGTCACTCTCAACCAGCAGCTTTATCTGCAGGGATTTCTGCCCGTCCTGCAGTGCGTGATGGCCAAGCGCTACTACATGCCGGGGCTCGACACCAACACCGCCGCCGGGACGGTGAACAGTGCTCTCATCCAGAAGCTGGTCCCGCTGATCAAGTCCGGCGTCGAGTAGTCCCGTTCGCTCATGTTGGGCAGCAGCAGGCACGCCGCCGGCAAACGGCGACACGCGCAACGGTGCAGGGAGGAGGGATCTCCGTCGCGGGCGGATGGCTCCGGCACGAGTTGTCACACCGGTTTGGTATCGCGTGGTGTCGGGAGGGGCACGCGCCGGACGCTGCGGTAGTGATCCCCGGAGAGAACCGTCGTATCCGCGATGGCGACGCGAAAATGGTTGGTGACCAGGCGCACGAAGGCGGGTCGGTGCAGTTGCCGACCGGCGCGAATGACGAAATATCGTGCGGCGTTATCGTAGAGCACGCGACCGCGCGGCCAACCCTCGATCTCGGACCAGACCGGTGCGGTCGGAACGCCCGCCGCGCACAGAAGCCGGGGTCCGCGACGCGCCAACTCAGACGAGACGTCGAAATGACCGGCTTCGACGGTCGGCCTATCGCCGTAGGGAACAGCCTTGTCCAAGGGAACAGCATGCGCGACCAGCACCGCTCGGCCCTGGTCTTCGACCACCCAGAACGGGCCGAGCATCCCGGTTCGTGCTGGCCGGTCAATCATTGGCGTTCCCTGCGAGCCGCAGCCGGGCGAGATCGTCCCCGACGCACTGCCGGGGCGTGTGGCGCCGCTAGGCTGGCAGCACATAAACCCGATAGGCGATTATCTCTGGGATGCTGACGCCGACGTTGCGCTGGATGGGTTCCGTACACTGCGCGGCGGCACCCAGCTGCTTGCCGACGCGGCAGAACGTTCCTGGTGTTGTCGCACTTAGGGTGAATCCAGCATCCGTTCTATGCAGGACACTTCATGGAGCTAAGTCCCGGTCGGGACAGTGAATGATGCAGCGCAGGCACTGCTCCAGGGATCTGTAGCATCCGGTGAATCCTCGAATGCGGTTTATCGATTGACGCCACTTTTAACTCGTCCGGCCCGGTGGACAATCACTCATTTTCGCCCCCGCTACACAACCAAATCGCGTCGCGCTATATGCGGATGCCAAAGGGCTGCCGTTGTGACAATCTCTGGCCCCGCGGGTTGGAACGTGCTGCCGACGTACCGCCACGCTACCGACAGTTAGGGAGGAACAAAGATGAACACTCAGCAAATGTCATCAGCCTTGCGTGAGCCGGCGCAATCGGGCGCGATACCGGGCGTGGTTGCGGCAGCCGCAGATGCCAGCGGCACAATCTTCGAGGCAGGATTTGGCACACGCGACGTGAGCAGCGGCGTGCCGATGACGCCAGACACCGTGGTCTGGATCGCCTCGATGACCAAGGCTGTCACTGGTTCCTGCGCCATGCAGTTGGTGGAGCAGGGAAAGTTGTCGCTAAACGATCCGATTGCCACGGTGCTACCAGAGCTCGGGCGAGTGCAGGTGCTTGAAGGCTTCGACGCCGCCGGCAAGCCGCGCCTGCGCGCGGCACGGCAGGCCATCACGTTGCGGCAACTGCTCACTCACACTGCCGGCTTTGCGTACGACCTCTGGAACGCCGAGATTGCCCGATACATGGAGGCGACGGGTACACCGGGTATCATCACCTGCCAAAACGCAGCCCTCACTCTACCGCTGATCGCTGATCCGGGAGAGCGGTGGGAATATGGCATTTCGATCGACTGGGTCGGCAAGGCCGTGGAGGCGGTCTCCGGGATCAACCTGGATCGCTACATGCGTGAGAACCTGTTTGAACCCCTCGGTATGTCGGATACCACGTTCAGGATCACCGATGAACAGCGCAAGCGGCTGGCGAAGATTCATTCACGGGCGTCCGAGGGTATCGTGGCGACGGATACCGAGTTGCCGCAAGATCCGGAATTTCACATGGGTGGCGGGGGACTCTACTCGACAGTCGGGGACTATCTGAAGTTTACGCAGATGATCCTGCACGCTGGCCGGTTCAACGGGGTTCAGGTGTTGCGACCCGAGACGGTGGCGATGATGTCGAGTAACGCGATGGGGAACCTGGTGTGCAATCCGATGAGATCGGCCGTTCCGTGGGCCACGAACGACGTTGAGTTTTTGGCGGGTATGAAGTGGGGCCTGAGCTTCCTGATCAACCCGGATATGATGGCCACAGGCCGATCTGCCGGTAGCCTCGCATGGGCTGGCCTGGCCAACTCGTATTACTGGATTGATCCCGCACGCAAGGTGACCGGTGTGTTCGCGACGCAGCTTTTGCCGTTCTTCGACGCGCAGGCGGTGGCAGCATTCCAGGACTTTGAGTCAGCCGTCTACGCGGCGTTATGAGTCGACTGGCGACGATAGCCGGGGCCATCGTGCTGCACGAACTGGTACAGCGACATGGGCAATGGCGCCGGGAGGAGGCAATTGGTTCACGGCGCTGACGGCTCCGATGTGAATCGTTACGCCGGAATGGGGTCGCGCGGCGCGGGGACGGAGACCCGCCGGGAGCCCTGGCTGAAAGTGTAGCCGCCTGCATCTCTGGGTTGACGATGAGGGCACGCATGAGAACGTTGTCCAGGCGGCTGCTAACACGCCGCTTGACGATGTGACAGTCAATGGCGCGCTGGTTGGGACCCGCAAAGAAGACGGTCGGCACGCCGAGCAGTGCGCTGGCGCGCAACGAGAGTACCGGAAAGTCATTCGACAGACTCAAAGTTCCCCCGCACTGGGGGGACGTGACCTCGGAGAGATCTGCCGCAGCGCTCATCATCACTGGCGCCAGGTCGCCAGGCAGGAAGAAGCCACCACTCCGGTAAGACACAATCCAGCCATCGTAGAGCACACGACCGCCCGCCCCTGATCCTCGACCACCCAGCAGGGCCAAGCGTCCCGGTTCCTGCTGGCGGGTCAGTC